>JBBRZY010000057.1:0-12414 GCA_038252885.1 Anaerolineales bacterium
CAACGCCTGGGCGATGCGCTTATTGCTCGCCCCTTCGCGTACGAGTGCCACGACGTCCAGTTCACGTTTGCTCAATCCAGCCAGTTGTGCCATGTGGACTTTCCAACTTTGGGGGGGGTGGGGCCACGCGCGATCGACGATAGCGACCGGTTAGTTACATAACGTGAGTTTATGTGTTGGACCGGCTAAATCGTAGCCGCCCACAGTTCAGCGTCAAATCGAGGCACGGCGTGGGCGTCGTGGCAGCCGGCCCTTGGCTGGCTCTGCGCGAAAAGCTGGTACACCGGCCATCGGACCCCTAACCTGGTTTAGCGCGGTCGCCGCCGGCCCGTTACCGGTTTGGCCGGGGCTTTGGTCCTGGTTTTGGGCGCGGACTGTTTGTGTTTGGAAGCGGGCCGCGCCGGTTTGGCGATCAGGTCGTGGGCCACGGTCAGGTGAAAACGCAGGGCCTCGTCGCTGACGCGGGTCAGCTCGATGCCGACCCAACCGCGCGCGCCGACATACGGCGGCCGAAAGTAAATCTCCGGCGCGTTGGCAAGGATGGTGGCCTGGCCCCCCGCCGGAGTCGGCACCCACACGGCAATGTGCCCGTCGCCGTGGTGGTTATTGGCGAACATGGCGTATACCCGGCCATCCACGAAAAAGGTCGGCTCGCCGTGCGAAACTTTCTCGCTGCTGCCGGGTAGACCTTCGCACAGCCGGCGCACGCGGGCAATTTGTTCAAGGCTCATTCACGCAGTATAGCAAAAAAACCGCCCTCCCGGCGCGAGCGCGGGGAGGGCGGCGTGGGCGCAAAGCGCTGCGCCGGCAGCGGCGGTGTCTATTGGGCGGTATAGCCGCCGTCCACCAGATGGTAGCTGCCGGTGATGAACGCGGCGGCCTCCGACGCCAGGAAGGTGACCAGCGCGGCGACTTCGGCGCCGGTGCCCAGGCGCTTCACTGGGTGCATGCCGGCAATCACCTGCAAGGTCGCCTGATCCAGCGCGGTGGTCAGCAGCGGCGTCAGGATGTAGCCTGGCCCGACGCTGTTGACGCGAATGTTGTGAGTAGCGTACTCCAGCGCGGCGGCCTTGGTGAGGCCGACTACACCGTGCTTGGCTGTAACGTAGGCCGGGCTGTTAGCGGTGCCGACCGAGCCCAAAATCGAGGCGACGTTGACGATCGCGCCGCCGCCGCGCGCCAGCATCGCAGGAATTTGGTAGCGTAGGCCGTAGAACACACCGTTCAGGTTGATGTCCATTACCTTGCGCCAGCCATCGAGTGGGTACTCGCCGGTCGGGGCCAGCGGGCCGCCGATGCCGGCGTTGTTCACCGCAACATCTAGCCCGCCGTAAGTCTGCACGGCAAACTTCACCAGCGCCTCGGCGGCGGCTGGGTCGGCCACATCGGTAGCGTGGGCCTGGGCCGCGCCGCCGGCCGCGCGAATGCCCTCGGCCACGCGGTTGGCCTGGTCGATGTTAATGTCGGCCACCACCACTTGCGCCCCGCGCGCCGCCAGCATTTGGGCCACGGCCTCGCCAATGCCCGAGCCGCCCCCCGTAACAATCGCTGCCTTGCCCGCAAAATCTTGCAGTTGGTTGGTCATGGTAACGGTCTCCTTGAGTGTTAGCGCGTGCTTGCCACGCGCGGCGGTTGTGAGCTGGCCGCCGGGCGCACTGCCAGCGGTTGGAGTTGGATTTCGACCAGCAGGCTGCCGTTTATTTGCTGCTCGGCCAATCGGCGGGGCCTGCCGCGGTAGACGGCGAGCAAAACAGCCAGGCGCGGTTCACGCTCCAATGTTATTACGCGAGCTAGGCGGGTGCGCGCCTCACCGCTGAGCCAGAGCTTCACTTCAGCGCCGCTGCCCAGGTTCTTCCACCACGGTTTGCGTTGCGCCGTGATCAAGCGCACCCGGTCGCCGTCTTGGGCCAAGCGGATGGGCAGTGCGAACGCGTGGCCAGACTTGCGGCCGGTGTAGGTGAGCCAAAGGGTACTGCGATCCATAAGGCCCCGCCGCGGTGAACGCAGCCGCCCGGTGACCAAAGGTTGGACCACCTGGCTGCTTACCTCCCCGCGAGCGGGCCAATGTCTGCCCGGCTGGACATCGCTGGCACCGGCGCAACTATCCGGGGCTTAACCAGCGCGGCAAACGTAGTAGTGCGCAGCCGGGCGACCAAATCGGCCTGGGCCTCACACCACACCGCTTGCACGCGGCAACTGTCCCCCAGCGGGCACGCGCCCGGGTCTTCCACACAGCTGTTGAGCTGCAGCGGCCCCTCGATCGCCTCCACGACGTCTAGCAGCGACACCGCCGCCGCTGGCCGCGCCAGCGCCACGCCGCCGCGCGAGCCGCGCGCCGAACGCAACACGCCGGCGGCCGATAGTTGGGCCATGATCTTCGTTAGGAAGGCCAACGGGATGTGCTGGGCGCGCGCCACCTCGGCTGTCGTCACGCGCTCGGCGGGGTCGCGCTCGGCTAGATACAACACCGCCCGCACGGCGTAATCGGCTTGTCGTGTTAGCTGCATTAGGGCTCCAGGTCTGCAGGCGTTGGGCTGCCTGCACCTTCATATTAAGTCGCCGCGCCGCTCAATGGCAGTGACAAACATCCTCGATCCGAGCGTATTTGTCATGCGCTGGCCGACCAGCAATCGACCGCTGGCGCCGTTTGCCACTACCCCTGGCCCGCCTCTGGCCCTAAAATATGGTGCTTGCTTCACTTGCCGCGCGAACGCGGCCGCCGAAAGGAACCCCATGCCTGCCACTACCCGCCTCCCGCGCGCGCCCCTCCCAAAAGGCTATCGGCCGCCGGCCATGCACCTAGAAGCCCGCCCGCCGTCAGCCTCGCTGGCCGATGTCATCTTGGGCGGGCAAGATGGCCTAGTCAACACGCTGGGCGTCATTTTGGGGGTCGCCGCTGCCTCGAGCGACCCGCGCATCGTCATCGCCGCCGGCTTGGCGGCCACGTTTGCCGAATCGATTTCGATGGGCGCGGTGGCCTACACCTCCACGCTGGCCGACCACGACCACTACCGCGTGGAGTTGGAACGCGAGCGGCGCGAGATCAAGGAGATGCCGGAGGCCGAGGCGCAGGAGGTGCGCACAATCTTTGCCGGTTGGGGGCTGTCGGGCGACCTGTTAGATGGGGCCGTCACACAGGTGACGCAAAATGAAGACGCCTGGCTAGACATCATGATGCGCAACGAGCTCAAGCTGGCCCCAATTGAGAGCACCAACGCCTTCCGCATTTCGGTGGTGGTGGGCATTTCGGCCATTGTCGGCTCACTCATCCCCTTGCTGCCGTTTCTGCTGCTGCCGATTGGCGTGGCCGTGCCGGTGGCGCTGACCTTTTCGGCGCTGGCGTTGTTTGCGGTGGGAGTCTACAAGGCGCGCAAGACGGTCGGTCGCCCGCTGCAGAGCGGCGTGCAGATGGCCGTCATCGGCATCGTCTCGGCGCTGGCAGGCTACTTCATCGGCGCGCTGTTTCAAGCGCCCGTGACGCCCTAGCAACTTGCTGCACTTGTCCGGTTAACGAACGAAGGGCGGCCATCGCGCATGCTGGCCGCCCTTCGCGTTGCGTCTGAATTGCAGGGCCGTCAGCCGGCCACGACTTTCTGCTCCCGCAGCCAACTCAAGATGTAGTCGGCGATCTCCTCCCAACCGGTTTGGGCCATGAGGTAGTGATTGCGCCCCGCGAACTCCTTGAGGGCCGTGACCGATGGGCCGGCCTGGTACTTGGCCACGGCCGACCTGACCAGCCCGGCCGGGATGAAGTGGTCGTTCTCGCCGGCGATGAACAGCAGCGGCGCGTGCGGCTTGCGGAAGTCCACTTTGGCTAACGAGGTCAAGCTGCCGCGCACGATGCGGCGCGACTCGGGCACGCACTGCGTCTCATACGCCTTGCGCTGTGCCGCCTCGGGCATGCCGTTCACAAACGCATATTGAAACTCCGCGAATGACATGTAGTAGGGCCTGCCGGCCAAGATGAAGGGATTGATCAGCGGCCAGCCGGCTTTGAGGAATGACCATTGCGTCGGGATGACGCCCAGCGGCGGCACCGCGTCCACCGGCACGCCCGCCACGCCCAGGCCGCGCTGGATGAGCAGTTGCGTGAGCAGACCGCCGAGCGAGTGGCCGATGATGACGGGTTTCTCGTCGAGCGCTTCGATAAAGCGCACGTGGTGGCCTAAGACTTCTTGGAGCGAAATGCGCCCCAGCGCCGCGTCGGGGTGCGCCAGCTTCAGCGCCGCCACCGGCTGGTCGCGCTCGGGCCAGGGGATGGCCAGCGCCTTGAAGCCCTGGGCCTGGTAGCGGTCGACCCACGCCTGCCAACTGGCTTTCGTTACGAACGCGCCGTGCACAAACACAATTGTTTTGGTTGCCATGCTCACTGCTCCCACGCGGCTAGGGGGCGGTTGTTGCCGACCCTGAACCACATGATACACCCGCCCCAATTTCACCTTACGCTTTACTGCCGCCCTCACTCAGCCCATGCTCAGGACTCCGCCGATGACGCCGCCCGCGCATTACGAACGGGCCAGTCGGCATCGCGACTGGCCCGTTTTCATTTGCTAACCCCAATCAAAAACCCCTGCACCACCGCTGGTGCGTATCAGAAATCCGCAATCAGCACTCGACCTACGGCGTCCACACCGTGCCGTCGGGCCAGCGCGCTTGGGTCCACATGATGGGCTTGAGCGGCTCGGGCGGGTACTTGGCCGCCAAGTTCTCGTTGATGTCGATGCCGAAGCCCGGTTGATCGTTGGCCCACAGGTGGCCGCCCCGCAGTTCGGGCGTGCCGGGGAACACCTCTTTGAGCGCCGCGCCAAACGTGGGCACTTCTTGAATGCCGAAGTTGTGGCAGGCCAGGTCGAGGTGCAGATTGGCGGCGTGGCCGATGGGTGACACATCCCCCGGCCCGTGCCACGCGGTGCGCACGTTGTAAGCCTCGCACAGCGCCGCCAGCTTGCGCGCCGGGGTCAGCCCGCCGATCTGCGAGATGTGCACGCGGATGAAGTCAATCAACTGCTCAACAATCAACGGCCGCCACTCCAGCGGGTGATTGTGCAGCTCGCCCATCGCAATCGGCGTGACGGTCTGCAGGCGCAAGCGGCGGAACCACTCGATCTGGTCCGGTGCGAGCGGGTCTTCCAAGAAAAACAGGCGGAACGGCTCCAGCGCCTTCGCCATGCGGATGGCGTCCATCGGCGCAAGGCGCTCGTGGATGTCGTGTAGCAGGAACAACTCATCGCCGATCTCATTGCGCACATGTTCGAACAGCCCGATCACCGAGCGGGCGTAGGCGTCGGGGTCGTAGTAGGCGCCCGGAAACTGGCTGGCGGTGGCGTCCAGCATCGTCAGCTTCTGGGTGACAGTCCGCCGCGCTGCGCGGTCGATCCGCCCGCCGTAGCCGCCCATCTGGCAGCGCACGGCCAGCGCACCCTGCGCCTGAAAGCGCTGCACGTTCTCGACCACTTCCTGCGGGCTGCGGCCGTCGGCGTGGCGGTAGACCATCGCTGACGGCCGGCACTTGCCGCCCAGCAGGTCGTAGACCGGCATCCCCGCGACCTTGCCCTTGATGTCCCACAACGCCATGTCGATCCCACTGACCGAGTTGTTCAGCACTGGGTCGTTGCGCCAGGACGAGTTGACGCGCATCATCTGCCACAGATCTTCGATGTTGGCGGCGTTACGGCCGCGCAGCAGCGGGTCGAGGTAGTCTTCCACCGCCCGGGCCACCAGCGTGGCGCGCTGCGTGAAGGTGGCGCAGCCGACGCCGTACAGCCCCGGCACATCCGTTTCGACCTTGACCACCACCAGCGTAATGTCGTCTGGCGCGGTCAGGATCGCTTTGACTTTTGTAATGCGCATTAGCGGTTACCCTTCGCGGCGGGGTGGGTTAAGGCGTCCATACGGTCCCATCCGGCCAGCGGGCCTGGGTCCACTCAATCGGCTTGAGGGCCGGCAGCGGGTACTTGGCCGCTTTGGCCTCATCCATCTCGATGCCGAAGCCGGGCTTGTCGTTCGACCACACGTGGCCGTCGCGCAGCTCGGGCAGGCCCGAGAAGATCTCGCGCGTCTGCTCGGCGAACACATGCACCTCCTGCACGCCGAAGTTGTGGCAGGTGAGATCGAGGTGCAGGTTGGCGGCGTGGCCGAGGGGGGAGACGTCGCCCGGCCCTTGCCAGGCGGTGCGCACGCCGTACTGCTCGGCCAGGGCGGCCATCTTGAGCGCCGGCGTCAGCCCGCCGATGGAAGTGATATGCGAGCGCACGAAGTCGATCAACTGCTCGACGATCAGCGGCCGCCACTCGACCGGGTTGATGTGCTGCTCGCCCATGGCAATCGGCGTGGCGCTGTGGTCGCGCAGCCGCCGGAACCACTCCACTTGCTCGGGGGCCAGCGGGTCTTCTAAGAAGAACAGCCGGTACGGCTCCAGCGCCTTGGCCAGCCGCATGGTGTCAATCGGGGCCAGGCGCTCGTGCACGTCGTGCAGCAGGTGCAGGTCGAAGCCGATCTTGCTGCGGATGTAGTCAAACATTTTCGGCACCGAGCGGGCGTAGGCGTCGGGGTCGTAGTACAGGCCGGGGTGGTCGCCCTCCCACTGGGGCTGCACCTTGCCGCCGTAGCCGTTCAACTGGCAGCGCACCACCAGCGCGCCTTGCTCCTGGTAGCGCAGCACGTTGTCGAGCACTTCCTGAGGGTCGCGGCCGTCGGCATGGCGGTAGTACATGGCCGCCGGACGACACTTGCCGCCCAATAGCGTGTAGACCGGCACGCCGGCCGCCTTGCCGGCAATATCCCACAGGGCAATGTCTACGCCGCTGATGGCGTTGTTCAGCGTCGGCCCATTGCGCCAGTAGCTGTTGACCATCATCATCTGCCACAAGTCTTCGATGTTGCTGGGGTCGCGGCCGCGCAGCAGCGGGTCGAGGTACTCGTCCACCGCTTGGGCCACCAGCGTGCAGCGCCACGTAAACGTGCCGCAGCCCAGGCCGAACAGCCCCGGCACATCGGTATCCACGCGCACGATCACTAGCCCCAGGCCTTCTGGCGCAGTGATGATCGCTCTGACCTTCGTGATTTTCATGACTGATCGCCTTCGCCAGCGCGCCGGATTATGACCACAAGCGGTCCCAACTGCGCTCGCTCTCCCACTGGCTGGTTTCCTCAAAGAAGCCCTGGTCTTCCGGCACCAGGTGCGCCCGCAGCGCGTCCAAGTTGGGCTCGAAGCCCAGGCCGGGCGCCTCGGGCACGGGAATGTAGCCGTTCTGGATGATGGGCTTGGCGACGCCGTCGATGAGATCGCCCCAGAAGGGGATGTCGCTGAAGTGGTGCTCTAGGGCGATGAAGTTCTCGGTCGCGGCGGCGCAGTGCACACTCGCCATCGTGCTGATGGGTGTGCCGGCCATGTGCATCGCCATGCTAACGCCATACTCCTGCGCCAGGTCGCCGATGCGCTTGGTCTCCATGATGCCGCCGCTCGTCGCCATATCCGGATGCACCACGTTGACGGCGTGCGCTTGCAGCAGCGGCAGGAAGCCTTCTTTCAGGTAGATATCCTCGCCCGTGCAGACCGGCGTGCGCAGTCCGCGCTCCAGCCGCACCCACTGCTCAGTGTACTGCCACGGCACCAAGTCTTCGAGCCAGGCCAGGTTAAACGGCTCCAGTGCCTCGCCCAGGCGCAGGCAGTCGTCCACGCCGATATGGCCGAAATGGTCGGCCGCAATCGGCACCTGCCAGCCGACGATGTCGCGCACCTGACTCACGTACTCTGCCAGTTGGTCAATACCATTTTCGGTCAGCCGCACGTGCGTGAACGGGTGGCCGATCTCCCAAATATTCTGCCGGTGCTCAGGCGCGACTCCGTCTTGCTCGTGGTTGACCAACCCGCTGGGGTAGCCCAGCGTGTCTTTGACGCCGAACAGGGCGTCAATGCCCACATCCATCTTGAGCATCGTAAAGCCGCGCTCCATGCGCTCCTTCAGGCGGTGGCCCATGGCCTCGCCGGTCGGCTCATTGGGGGTGTCGCAGTAGACGCGCACTGCGTCGCGGAACTTGCCGCCGCACAGCGCATAGGCCGGCACGCCATACGCCTTGCCGGCCAGGTCCATCAGCGCCATCTCAACGCCGCACACGCCGCCGCCCTGTCGTCCGTGGTGGCCGAACTGTTTGATCTTGCGGAACAGCTTGTCCAGGTTGCAGGGGTTCTCGCCCAGCAGCCGGGTCTTGAGCATCAGCGCGAAGCTCTTGCTGGCGCCGTCGCGCACTTCGCCGTAGCCGCTCAGACCCTGATTGGTGTCAATGCGCACAATCGGGAAGCGCCAGCCGTTCCAGCCGACGGTAGCCGTGCGGATATCGGTGATGCGTAACTCGCTCGGCCGCGATCGGCCGCTAACGTAGTCTTCTGGTCTGGTCATGGGGATTTGGCCTTTAGAATGAGAAGGGGCGTGTGATCGTAACGCGCGCATTATAACGCGAAGAGAAAAGGCAGGCGCCGCCCACTATGTCAGCAGCCGCCCCGGCGCGAACGCATCTGGTATGGCCGGCCCATCGCCGCCCGCCATCTGCACCGCCAGCCCATACGGCAGCACTTGCGAGAATGGCATGCCCTGTCCACTGAAGCCCACTAGCATCCAAAGCCCCTTGCGCCCCGGCCACGCACCCGCCAGCGGCTGGTGATCCGGCGAAAAGCCCATCACGCCCGACCAGGTCTGGCTGGTCGCCACGCCCGCCGCCGCAGGCATGATCTCGGGCAGGGCTGCTTCCAGTGCCGCCACCACCGCCGGCTCCACCGGGGGCGCGTTCTGGCCGGACGCCGGTGGGTAGCCCTCGTCGCGGTCGGGCCGGCTCTTGCGCCGCCCACCAAGCAGCAGACGGCCATCGGGCAGTTGCTGGCCATACTCAAAGCCGGCGTTGGCCGACCACGGCCGCAGCCGCGCCGCCACCGGCTCGGTCACCAGGATGTGGCCGCGCACCGGCAGCAGCACCGTCGACAATTGTGGAAACAACTCGCCGGCCCAGGCGTTCACCGCCACCACCACCTGCGCCGCCCGCACCGTGCCAGCGTTCGTCGTCACCAGCCACCCGTCGCCGTCTTCGTCAACGCCGGTCACGGCCGTCCCGAAACAGAATTGCGCGCCCAGCCGTTGGGCCGCCGCCGCGACGCCCTGCGTGTAGCGCGCCGAATGCAGCGCCGCGCCGCCCGGGTTGAACAATGCTCCGGCGAACTGCTCGCCCAGGCGCGTACCCCAGACCGCCTCCGCCGCCGCCCGGTCGAGCCACTCACCCGCCAAGCCGTCGGCCCGCAGCAGCGCGGCACTGTGCTGGACGCCTGCCGCCTCGTCGCCCGCCGCCAGCGCCAGGAAGCCAGTCTGTCGGTACTCAGCTTCAATGCCCTCGCGCGCTAGCACGGCTTCGAGCAGTTGGCGGTTGCGCTCGGTCGCCTGGGCGATGGCCCGCGCGGCCATCTGGCCTAGCCGGTCGGTTGTGTCGGCGTAGCCATCGGCCGCGCCGGGGATGTGCAGACCGGCGTTGCGGCCCGTGGCCCCCGCGCTGGGGCCAGCGTTGCGCTCGATGACCACCGCTCGTTGGGCCAGCCGCGCCAGCCAGTAGGCCGTGGCCGCGCCCATGATGCCCGCGCCCAAGATCACGACCTCGGCGCGGTCGGGCAGGGCGCTGGGCGTGCCCGGCCAGGCCGGTGCGGTCGCTAACCAGTAGGATTGATTTCCGTCCACCCGTGCTCCCCTTACAATGGTCCGTCCAATAGGCTTGACTACGCGCCGATACGGGTATAGATTACCGGAAGCTACGCCAGGGGCGCAAGCCTAACGCTAGTCATTTCGAACCCCCTCTTTTCACTCACCAACGCCGTGTGCCGCAACTTGCCCGCAAATCAGTTATGATGTCCGCCCGTTCTGAATTAGTAAGAATTGGGCCGCACACTCAACTGCTAGTTGGGGTCACCCCACGCCCAGATTCTGACCAGGAGAAGGACCATGACCGCCCGTTCGCCTAAACATCCCTTTCACCCCGGCGTATACGATGCGCAGGCTAAGCTCAAACAAGGCCGCCTCAGCCGGCGTGAGTTCTTGCGGCTCGCCACGCTGCTGGGGACTGGGGCGTCGGCGGCCTATGTGTTGGCGGCCTGCGGCGTGCCCCCACCGGCCGCCGCGACCACACCGTCGGCCGCCATCAAGCGCGGCGGCACCATTCGCGTGGGCACGCAGGTCTTGGCGATTGACCACCCGGCGAAGTACGCGCTCATCGGCTATGACGCCAACATCACCCGCGCCGTCAACGAGTATCTGACCGAGACGGACAAAGACAATCTGACCCACCCCTATCTGCTGGAGAGCTGGGCCGCCAGCGACGACCTGAAGACCTGGACTCTCAAGTTGCGCCCGGGCATCCAGTGGTATCAGAACGGGGCCAGCACCGACGAGTTGGTGGCCGAGCATGTGCTGTTCAACTTCAATGAGTGGCTCAATCCCGACACACAGTCGTCCATCGCCGCCTTGTGGTCCGGATTCCTCACCAGCGCCAACGTCGAGGTGAAGGACAACTACACCGTGGTGCTGCACCTCGACAACCCCAAGCTGGACGTGCCGGAGAGTCTGTTTCACTATCCGGCTCAGATTATCCACCCCAACTTCGACGGCGACATCAGCACCGGCAAAAACGCCAGCACCGGCCCGATGGTGTTGGCTGAATACAAGGTCAGCGAGCGCGCCCGCACCGTGCGGCGCGAGGGCTATTGGCAGAACGGGGCCGACGGCAAGCCGCTGCCCTACCTTGACGAGATCGTGCACATCGACCTGGGCAACGACCAGACCGCCGCCGTGGCCGCGCTGCAGGGCGGGCAAGTGGACACTATTTACTCGCCCACGGTCGACACCTACCTGGCACTGCGCAGCGACCCCAAGCTCCGCGTCGAGTCGATCGGCACGGCCCAGTCGCGTGTGCTGCGCTTCCGCGTGGACCAGGCGCCCTGGGACAACAACGCCGTGCGCATGGCCGTCAAGAAAGTTCAGAACCGCCAGAAGATTCTAGACCAGGCCTACTTTGGGCAGGGTTTGCTGGCGCACGATGTGCATGTGTCGCCGGTCAACCCAGAGTGGTCGCCGTTGGCCGTGCCCGAGTATGATCCTGAGGGCGCGCGCGCCCTGCTGGCTGAAGCTGGCCTGCCCGACTTGTCCTTCAAAATTTCCGTCGGCAGCGGCTGGACGGACGTGGTCGCTTACGCCGAGACGCTTCAGCAAGACGCCGCCGCCGCCGGTATCACCATCGAGCTAGAACCGATGCCGGTCGACTCGTATTGGAACGTCTGGACCGAGACGCCGGTTGGCATCACCCCCTGGAGCCACCGGCCGCTGGCGATCACCAACCTGGCGCTGGCCTACACCGCCCGCCCAGACGGCACGCCCGGCGACTGGAACGAAAGCCGCTGGGTCGACGCAGAGTTCTCGCAAATCCTGCTCCAAGCGCAAGGTACGCTCGACCTCGAGGCGCGCCGCACGCTGATGGGCAAACTGGAAGTCATTCAGCGCGATCGCGGCTCCGTCGCCATCGCCTGGTGGCAAAACTTTTGGGATGTGTGGAACCCGGCCTTTCAAAACGCGCACCCGCACCCCACCGCCTACAACCTGTGGCGCGAGGTGTGGTACGACCCCGACCAGGCCGCCTAGCGGTCTGCTGCCTCTGCTCGGCGCCGATTGCTGGCCGTGTTCGGCGCTGAGCGGGCCGGCGGCCTGGCCCTCGGGCGTGCTCAGCTAACGCGTGCTCACCTTTTGGCTCCGCCGCCTGGCGTTCACAATGCTGACGATGTTCATCGTCAGCATTGTTGTCTTTGCCCTGAGCGAGTTGGCCCCTGGCAATATCGCGCGGCACTCGCTGGGCAATACCATCACTCCCGACCAAGAAAAATCCTTCAATGCCCAAAACGGCCTCGACCAGCCGGCGCTGGCGCGCTATCTGCGCTGGATGATTGGCAGCGATTGGCAGGCGGCCCAGTTGATCGGCCGCCCGGTCACGCGCCTGCGCGACGCCGCCACTGGCCGCGCCGACTGGTGGGAGGTGGGTGCGGCCGGAACGTTTTACCAACACTACTCGCTCGACGGCCAGACGCTAATCCGGGTGGTGCGCCAGCCCGATGGCAGCGAGCATGAAGAGGCGCTCGGCCCCGCTGCCTGGCAGCCCAATGCGACCGGTGTGCTGGTGTTTTGGGGCGTGGACCGCGCCGGCCGCGCGGCCATGTGGGCCAAGGGCCGCGACCTGGCGGAGCTCACGCTCACCGACACCGGCTGGGTCAGCGTGCCGGGCGCGCCGGTGCGCTACCTGCCGCTGCAACAGGGCTTGCTGCGCGGCGACCCCGGCGTGTCGCTCCTCACCCGCCGCCCGGTGATCGAGACGCTGGCCGGCCGCGTGCGCAACACC
>JBBRZY010000058.1:0-12217 GCA_038252885.1 Anaerolineales bacterium
AGAGCTTTACCGTGAGCGAGATCGTGCTGATGGGGCGCACGCCGCACCTGCCGCTGTGGGCCGGTGAGAGCAAGCACGACTGCGAGGTGGCCTGGGCGGCCATGCGGCGCACCAACATTGAGAATTTGTCTGATCGCCATGCGGGGGAACTCTCGGGCGGCGAGCAGCAGCGCGTGGTGCTGGCCCGCGCGCTGACGCAAGAGCCGCGCGTGCTGCTGCTGGATGAGCCGACGGCGCACCTGGACCTCAAGCACCAGGTGACGGTGCTGGAGCTGGTGCGCGCGCTGGCCCGCAGTGAGCAGTTGGCGGTGCTGGTGACGCTGCACGACCTGAACCAGGCCGCGCTTTACGCCGACCGCGTGGCGCTGATGCAGCGCGGCGAGATCGTGGCGAGTGGCCTGGCGGCCGAGGTGTTCACGGCCGAGCGTCTGAGCCAGGTCTATGATGTCAACATTGCGGTCAGCATCCATCCCTCGCGCGGCACGCCGGTGGTGCTGGCCGATGGGGCGCGTTAGGAGGCCCGCCGATGCCACGTTTGACCAAACTCTACACTCGTCGCGGCGATGAAGGCGAAACCAGCCTGGGCGGCGGCCAGCGCGTCTCGAAAGACTCGCCGCGCGTGGCGGCCTACGGCACGGTGGACGAGTTGAACGCCGTGCTGGGCGCGGCGCTGGCGCTGGGGCTGACGGGCCGGCTGGACGAGGCCTTTCGCCCGATCCAAAACGAGCTGTTTCATCTCGGCTCGGACTTGTGCTTTCGGGAGGCGGATAAGGCCAAACACGCGCTGCCGCAGATTGAGGCGCGCCATATTGACCGGCTGGAGGCGCTGATTGACGAGTTCAACGGCGTGGTGGGGCCGCTGCAAAACTTCATCCTGCCGGGCGGTGCGCCGGGGGCGGCGCACCTGCATGTGGCCCGCACGGTCTGCCGCCGCGCCGAGCGCGAGGTGGTGACGCTGGCGCGGCGCGAGGCCATCGGCGCGTTCGCGCTGCGCTACCTCAACCGCCTATCGGACTTGCTGTTCGTGGCGGCGCGCTACGAGAACCACGCGCGCGCCGTGCCTGAGCCGCTGTGGGACTCGCGCGCTTAGCTGTGCCGCTGACGCTGCCCGCCATCCCGCCACTCGACGCGGCCGCCGCCGAGGCGGCCCGCGCCCGGCAAGACAGCCTGACCAAGCCGCCCGGCAGCCTGGGCCGGCTGGAGGCGTTGGCGGTGCAGTTGGCCGCCATTACAGGGCAGGCGCGGCCAAGCGTGGCGCGCAAGGCCGTCATCATCATGGCCGGGGATCATGGCGTGGCGCAGGCCGGCGTCAGCGCCTATCCATCGGCGGTGACGCCGCAGATGGTGGCGAACTTCCTGCGCGGCGGCGCGGCCATCAACGTGCTGGCGCGGCAAGCGGGGGCGCGCGTGGTGGTGGTGGATGTGGGCGTGGCGACTGAGTTGCCGGAACACGCGGGCCTGCTGCGGCACAAGGTGGCGCTGGGCACGCGCAATATGATGGAAGGGCCGGCCATGACGCGCGCCCAGGCCGAGGCCGCGATCGTTGTAGGACTCGAAACCGTCGCGGCCGAAATAGACGCCGGGCTGGACCTGTTGGCGACCGGCGATATGGGCATTGGCAACACCACCGCCTCAGCGGCGATTGTGGCGGCCATCACCGGCGCGCCAGTAGGGCAGGTGACGGGGCGCGGGACCGGCGTGGACGAGGCCGGGCTGGCGCGTAAGGTGGCGGCGATTGAGACGGCGCTGCGGGTCAACCGGCCCAACCCGGCCGACGCGCTGGATGTGCTCGCCAAGGTCGGCGGGCTGGAGATCGCCGGGCTGGCGGGCGTGATGCTGGGCGCGGCGGCGCGGCGCGTGCCGGTGGTGATTGACGGCTTCATCTCTGGCGCGGCGGCGCTGATGGCGGCGGGGCTGGACCCGGCCGTGACGGGCTACCTGATCGCCGCGCACCGCTCGGTGGAGATCGGCCACCGGGTGGTGCTCGACCACCTGGGCCTCGCGCCGCTGTTCGACCTGGACCTGCGGCTGGGCGAGGGCACGGGCGCGGTGTTGGCCTTTCACTTGGTGGAGGCGGCGGCGCGGCTGCACGCCGAGATGGCGACCTTTGCCGAGGCCGGCGTGAGTGGTAGTGAGAGCGACCAAGCCTGATGTGGCTGGCGTTTGGGTTCCTGACCACGCTGCCGGTGCCGAACGGCGCACCGCGCCCCGGCGACCTGGGCCGCGCGGCGGTGTGGTTCCCGCTGGTGGGGTTGGTGTTGGGCGCGCTGCTGGCGGGCGGGTGGCTGCTGTTCGGGCGGCTGTTCTCGCCGCTGTTGGCCGGCGCGCTAGTGGTGGCGCTGTGGGCGGCGCTGACCGGCGGCTTGCATTTGGATGGCCTGGCTGATTGCGGTGACGGACTGCTGGCGGCGGCGACGCCCGCGCGCCGCTTGGAGATTATGCGCGACCCGCGTCTGGGGGCGTTCGGCGGGCTGAGCCTGATCTTGTTTGTGATGCTCAAGGTGCTGGCGGTGGCCGCGCTGCCGGCGGGCGACTGGTGGGTGCGCGTGGTGCCGCTGCTGCTGGCCCCGGTGGTGGGTCGCTGGCTGCTGCTGTTGGCGGCGCGCCAGCCCAACGCGCGCCCCGGCGGCCTGGGGGCGGACTTTGCGCTTGGCCTGCAGCCGCGCACACTGTGGCTGGCCGGCGCGGCGACGCTGCTGCTGACGCTGCTGGGCGGGGGGCGCGGGCTGGTGGCGCTGGCGTTGGCGCATGGGGTGGCGCTGTTGGTTTTTCGCGCGGCCCGCGCCCGCCTGGGCGGCGTGACCGGTGACGTGTTTGGCCTGACGGTCGAACTGGCCGAGCTAACGGTGCTGCTGACGTTCGCGGCCGTCGTCTAACGACGCTGGCTTAGTTTTTTTTTCGACCTCTGACTTCCGACCTCCGACCTCCATGCCGCACTACTACTTCCGCCTCAGCCCGACCTCGCCTGGCCTCCCGGCCAACCGGGTGACGCCATGACGCGCGCGCTGACGCTGGTGTTGGGCGGGGCGCGCAGCGGCAAGACGACGTTTGCGCAGCAGTGGGCGGCGCGGCAAGCCGGGCCGGTGCTGTATGTCGCCACGGCCGAAGCGGGTGACGATGAGATGGCCGCCCGCATCGCCGCGCACCGCGCCGACCGCCCGGCTGCTTGGGCCACGCTCGAAGCGCCGCTGCACGTTGGGGCGGCCATCCAAAACGCGACGCCGCCGGCGATAGTGGTGGTGGATTGCCTCACCCTACTGGCGAACAACGTCATCGTGCCGCTGCCGGAGCCGGTGAGCGACGGGGTGGCTACGGCCGCGCTGCTGCTGGAAGTGGAGGCGCTGCTCGACGCCTACCAGGCGGGCGCGGCGGCGTGGGCAGTGGTGTCGAACGAAGTGGGGCTGGGGCTGGTGCCGCCGTATCCGCTGGGGCGCGTGTACCGCGACGCGCTGGGCCGCGCCAACCAGCGCATGGCTGCTGCCGCTGACAATGTGCTGTTCATGGTGGCGGGGCTGCCAATGGTGGTCAAGGGCCGCGTGCCAGCGTAAGTGTGAGAGAAACAAAAAGGGCCGGAGCGTCAAGGTGGTTGACGCTCCAGCCCTTTTTGGTCACAATCGCTCAGCCTTACGGCGCAATGAAGCTCCAGGCGGGGCCTTTGAGGCCGGGCAGGGGCAAGCCGCCGCCGGTGGTGAGCATGGCGATGCGGGCGTCGGGGAACGACACAAAGACCACGTCGAACATCGCGTAGCGCGAGTCGAGGCGCGGCTGGAGGGTCAGGTTGTACGGCACGGCCGGGTCGGTGGCCCAGCCCAGCGCGTCGCGCAGCCGGCCGCTGCCGCCCAGGGGCGTGGCGTTGAGCGTGGCCCACACGGCGCTGAAGTGGAAACCAGGCGCTTCGAACCCGGCCGGGGCCGGCCCGACAGAGATGGGGTCACTCGCGGGCAATTCGATGGTCCAGGCCAGGAAGGTGTCGGTTCCCTGCGGCAAGATGTATACCTCGCCGGTGTCGCTGCGCCACAGCATGTAGCCGAACTCGAACGCCTGAAACTCACCAGAGATGGTCTTGGGCGCGCTGCGGCAGGAAGTGAGCTCGGGCGGCGACACGTAGAACGGCACATAGCACAGCAGCGGCAGCACGTCACTTTGCACGCTGACCGATTTGTCGGTGGCGTCGTGCGCCACCAGCTCAAAGCGCAAGGCCTCGCGCGCGTCGTTGGCCACTGGCAGGGTGAGGTTGCCATTGCCGCTGCCCACATAGGCGGGCGACTCCTGCCGAAACCACAGCGCGGTCTTGGGGTCAAACAACATGCGGTACAGGCTGACGCTGTTGACGCCGCGCACGGTCCAGCTGAGTTGGACGACATTGCCGCGCTCGACCGGGCTAGGGCCGGCGTTGAACGACAGAATCGCCAACCCATCGCCCGGCGCGGGCGTGGGCTGGCCGCCGCCGGTGGCGCCGCCGGGCGTCACCGTGACGCCGGGGGCGGGGATGCACAGCACTTGCCCGGCCGTCAACTGCTCGGGGTTGGTCAGCCCATTGGCGGCGGCCAAGTCTTGCCAGCTCAGGCCGTAGTCGTCGGCGATCAATTGCAGCCACTCGCCGGGCTGCACCGTGCGCACGGCCTGGCAGCCGGGGGGCAGCGACGGGTCGGCGGTAGGATCGTTAAGAAAGAGCGGCGTGGCGGTTTGCACCGGACCGGGGGTGCCGGTTGGGCCGCCGATGGGCGAGGGCGTGGCGGAGGCCGCGCCGCCGGTAGCGGTGGGCGCGGGCGAGTTGGTGAGAGCGGCGTCGGCGGTGGGCGACTGTTCGGGCGGTGGCCCGTTGAGGGTGCCGAGCGCCAGGGCCGTGGCGGTCTCAATGATGGCCGGCAGCAGGGTTGGCCCAGCGGTGGGCGTCGGCTCGGGCGTGACGAGGAACGAGACGGTCGGCGGCAGGTTGGGGGCCGGCATGGTGCAGCCCGCCAGCAGCGCCGCCGCCAGAATCACAAAGCCGAGTTTGCGCACCGGGTGTCTATTCGCCATGCGGCCATTTTAGCCTAGGCCGCGTGATTGTGGGCGCGCCGCGATCGTGCGCGTGGCCCAACGCTCAAAGGTCGCGCGCATGGCCGGGTCGGGCAGGGCGGCGGCGAGCGAATCGACCTCCGCCTGAGCTGCGGCTCGCAGCGCTTGGGCCTGGGCCGCGTCACCGCCTTCGTCTGCCAACTGCGCCAGTTCGACCATGATCGGCCAGAGCAGGCGGCGCAGGCCGATGGACTCGGCCACGCTGCGCGCCATCAGAAGTTCGGCCCCAGCTGCGTCGGTCTGCCCGGTCTGCCGAAGGGCCTGCGCCAACGACAGACGCGCCTCGGCTTCAAGCGGTGGCGCGCGCATGGCGATCACCACTGCCAGCCGGCTCTGCGCCAGCGGCAGGGCCGCGGGTGAGCGGCGGGCGAGGGCTAACTCGCCGTGGGCCTTTAGCAGTTGGGCAATGGCCCACAGCAGCCCATGCGCGGCTTCCAACGGCGCGGCGCGCAAGCTGATCTCGGCCGCGTCTAATTGGCCGAGCGCGATCTGCGCCAGCGCCAACGATGAGAGGCCCATCGGCCGCAGCGTCGGCAGGTGGGCCTCGGCAAAGTCGCTGGCTTTCTGCGCCTCGGCCAGCGCCGCGTCGAGCTGCCCCAGCTCGGCCAACATGCCGGCAAGCTGAGAGCCGTTGAGCACGAAGGCGGCGATGTAGCCAGCCTGGGCGGCCAGGCGCAAACACTCGCGCGTCAGCTGCACGGCCTGGGCGTACTCACCGCGATGCCAGCGGGCCATGCCGGTGCCGCTGAGGCTATAAGACTGGCCCCACAGGTTGTTGATGCTGCGCGCGATCTGCCCGGCCTCGGTGGAGGCGGACAACGCCAGATCGTAGTCGCCGCGCAGCGCCGCCCAGAGCGAGACGGTGGCCAGGCTGTCGGCCAGCATGGGCAGATTGCCCAGCGCGCGCCAACGCTGGGCAGCCTCGGCGGCGACGGCCAGGTGCTCCGGCCAGGCGGCCAGCGTGCCGTAGACATGGATCAGGTCGTTGAGCGTGGCGGCCTCTTGCTCGGCCGCGCCGGCCACCCGCGCTAGCGCCAACGAGCGCTCGCCGTTGTCGCGCGCGGCAGCGTTGGCGCCTTCAAACCGATGCAAGTTCATCAGGTTCCAATAGACCTGGGCTTCGGCGGCCTGGTCGCCGCGCGCGCCAGCCAACGCCAGCGCCTCGGCCGCTAGCCGGTGGCCCTCCTGCGGATCGAACATGGGGTTGACGTTGGAGCGCAGTGTGCCACGCTGAATGAGCGCCTTGAGCTGGTGATGCTGGTCGTGCCGGGCCTCGGCCGCCGTGCCGAGCGCCTGGTAGTTTTCAAGCGCCTCTGCAAATTGCCCGTTCAGCTCTAGCGCGCGCCCACGCGCCAGGTACAGCGCGGCTAGCGGCTCGACGTCGGGCGCGCGCTCGGCCCATTCCAGCGCCAGGGAAAAGAGCATGACGGCCTCGGCGTTGGCGTAGCGCGCCATGGCGGCGTGGCCGGCCAGCGTGGCAAAGTGCTGGGCGCGCGCGTCGCCGGCCAGGTGGTAGTGCTGGGCCAGCAGCGCGGCCACTTCCGGCGCAAGCGACTCAGACTGCCCAAAGAGCGCCGCCAGCGCTTCGGCCGTGGCCCGGTGCAGGCGCTTGCGGTCGGCGCGCACGAGTGAGCCATAGGCGGCTTCTTGCACCATGGCGTGGCGAAACTGGTAGGCCACCTCGGAGGCAAGCGTGGGCCGGATCAAATCGACCTTTTCGAGAGCCAGAAGCTGAAGCCCCAGCGACATGCGGTGATTATAGTCTTTAACGCTGGCGGATGTCCTAAAGGATGCTTCGCTAAATCCGCGCTACACACGGCAATGCTCGCCGGCGCGGGCGGGAGCGCAAGATAAACATGAACATCGCGCGCCCGAGGCCCGTTAGTCGCGCTCGTTTCTCCTTTGCATCCCTCACGCGCTTTTTACTTTCAGTCTTTGCCCATACAATTCCAGCGTGACCAACACGCCGCGCTTGCTCACCGCCAAGTTTGCCCTGCCGCCGGCCCGCCCGCGCGCGCGCGTGGTGGTGCGGCCACGCCTGCTGGCCCGGCTGGATGCGGTCTACCCGGTGACGCTGGTGGCCGCGCCGGCCGGGTTTGGCAAGACGACGCTGGTAGCAGAGTGGGCGCACGGGCAAGGCAGCGGCGTGGCCTGGCTGGCGCTCGACGCGGACGACAACGACCTGCCGCGCTTTCTGACGTACCTGATTGCCGCGCTGGGGCGGCTGTGGCCGGGCGTCGGGCAAACGTCGCTGGGGCTGCTGCAATCGCCGCAAGCCCCGACCGCTGCCGCCACGCTGACCGCGCTCGCCAACGACCTGGCGCAATTGTCGGAGGCCGCGCCCTCGACCCTGGTGCTCGACGACTATCACGTGCTGGAAGATGCGGCGGTGCACAGCGCGGTCGCGTTCCTGGGCGACCACTTGCCGCCGGCCCTGCGCCTGGTCCTCACCAGCCGCAGCGAGCCGGCCGCGCTGCCGCTGGCGCGCTGGCGGGCACGCGGGCAACTGGTCGAGCTTGGCCCGGCCGACCTGCGCTTCACGCCCGACGAGGCCGAGGCCTTTCTGGGTGAGGTGATGGGCCTGGCGCTGCCGGAGGGGGAGGGGGCGCGGCTGGCGGCTCGGACCGAGGGCTGGGTGGCCGGTCTGCAATTGGCGGCGTTGGCGGCGCACGCGGCCCCCGGTGCAGCGCTGGAGGCGGGGCACCCCTACCTGGCCGACTATCTGCTGGAAGAGGTCATGGCCGGGCAGCCGCCGGAGGCGCAGGTGTTTCTGCGCGACGTGTCGGGGCCGGAGCGGCTGACGGGCGCGCTGGCCGAGGCACTCACCGGCCGCGCCGACAGCGCCGCGCTGCTCGATCAGTTGGCGCGCGCCAATCTGTTCCTCACCCGCGCCGAGCGGGACGCGCACGGCGAGTGGTATCGCTTTCACCAATTGTTTCGCGCCTTCTTGCAAACGCAATTGCAGCGCCACGCGCCGGAGCGTTTGCCCACGCTGCATCAACGGGCGGCGGGCTGGTTCGCGGCGGCGGGTTTCACAGGCGAGGCCATCGCCCATGCGCTGGCAGCAGGCGACGCGGAGCTGGCGGCGAAGGTGTTGGCGGCGGCTGCGCCCGGCTTGCAGCAGCGTGGCGAGTTTAGCACGCTGCGGCAGTGGCTGGCGCGCCTGCCGGACGAGGCAGTGTGGGCCAACCCGCGCCTGTGCATCGCGCGCGTGTGGATTCTGCTCGACGCCGATCAGCCGGGGCTGGCGCAGATTGATTTGGCCCGGCTAGACGCCTTCCTCGCCAGCAACCCTTCGGCCGCGCTGCAGGGCGAGCTATTGGCGCTGCGGGCGGTGTACGCCGCCGTGCGCCGCGAGCCGGAGCAGGCGCTGAGGCTGGCGCGGCAGGCCGAGCAGCAAGCGCCGACCGGCGACGCTTTTGTGCAGCCGTATGTGGCCTTTGGCCTGGGCGCGGCCTACAAGATGGGCTTCGACTCGATGCGGGCCGAGCAGTGGCTGCGGCACGCCGGGGCGCTGGCCGCCGCCGCCGGGCACACCTATCTGGCCTACTCGTCGTTCGGCAACCTGGCGGATGTGCAGTTCAACACCGGCCGGCTGGCCGAGGCGGCCCAGTCCAATCAGCGCGCGCTCGACTTCCTGCACGCCGCCGCGCCGGTCGAGCCGCCCTACGCCGCCTGGATCTATTGGGCGCAGGCTCGCATCCAATATGAGTGGAACGACTTGCCGGCGGCGTGGCGGGCGGCGGAGCGCAATGTGATGCTGGGTAAACAGTGGGGCAACCTGCCCATGATCGTGCGCGGCCATCTCGTGCGGGCGCAGGTGATGCTGGCCGGCAAGCGCCTGCCCGACGCGCGCGCGATCCTCGACGAGGCCGACATGCTGGCGCGTCAATCAGGGTTGCCGCGCACCCTGGCGGCGGTGACGCGGCTGCGGGTGGTGCTGGCCCTGCGCGCCCGTGACCTCGACCTGGGGCAGCAGTTGGCGGCGACCCTGCCGGAGGGCGACACCTATTTGTTCTTCACGGCGGTCTGCCAGGCGCGGCTGGCGCTGGCGGCCGGGCAGCCGGCCTACGCGCTGGAGCATCTGGCGCGCGCGTGGCAGTCGCTGGAGGCGACCGACCTGGTGACGGTGCGGCTGCAAGTGTTGGCGCTGGAGGCCATCGCAAGGCGCGCGCGCGGCCAGAGCCAGCAGGCGCAAGCCGTGTTCGAGCGCGCGCTGGCCATGGCACAGCCGGGCGGCTTTCTGCGCACGTTTGTGGATGAGGGGCTGCCGCTGCTCGAACTGCTGCGCCGCTCAGTCGCGAACGGCGCGGCGGCCACTGGCCCACTGTCGGCCTACGCCCAGCGTCTGCTGGCCGCCTGGAACGGCCCGGCCACCCCTGGCCCGGCCCTCAAGCTCACCCAGCGCGAGGCGCAAATTCTGGCGCTGCTGGCGGCCGGCCTCAGCAACCGGGCCATCGCCGCGCAACTGGTGGTGGCTGAAACCACGCTCAAGCGCCACGTGAGCAACCTGTATCTCAAGCTCGGCGTGCACAGCCGCACCCAGGCGGTGGCGCGGGCGGGCGAGCTGCAACTGCTCTAATATCCGCCCAGTTTGTCAATCTACACCCCGCGTCTACACCTTTTGCGGTGTAGTCGCGCCGGCGCGCACCGCCCATAATAGCCTCTACATTGGCCTGCTGCTGACGGTCGACCGCTACCCGCTAGGAGTCATATGCTGCCATCCCTCCCAACTGCCCTGGACGCGCTGGACTGGACCTGGCCCGAGTTCGAGCCCTACTACGCTGAACTGCAAGCGCGCCCGCTCGACGCGGCGAGCTTGAACGACTGGCTGGTGGATTGGTCGCGGCTGGCGAGCTTCATCGGCGAGATCAGTTCGCGCGTGAGTCTGGCGTATGACCTCGACACCACCAACGCCGACTCGGAGAAGCGCTACTTTGGTTTCCTCGAAAAGGCGGCCCCGCAGGTGCAGGCGGCCGAGAACGGGCTGACCAAGCGCCTGCTGGCGACAGGGCTGGAGCCGGACGGGTTGGCCGTGCCGCTGCGCAACATGCGGGCCGAGGTGGCCCTGTTCCGCGAGGCCAACCTGCAACTGTTCACCGAGGAGCGCAAGGTCGCCACGCAGTACGACAAGATCGTCGGTGGGCAGACGGTGGAATGGGAAGGGCAGGAACGCCCGCTGCCGCAGATGCGGCCGGTGTTCGCGGACCCCGACCGGGCCGTGCGCGAGCGCGCCTGGTGGCGAGTGCGCGAGCGCCAGTTGGCCGACCGCGACGCGCTGAACGAGATCTGGCGACAGTTGCTCCCGCTGCGCCGCCGCATCGCCGCCAACGCCGATTGTGCCGACTATCGCGCGTTTGTCTGGAAGCAGTATCAGCGCTTTGATTACACGCCCGCCGACTGCGAGAGCTTTCAGAACGCGATTGAGGCGGTGGTGGTGCCGGCCGTTAGCCGGTTATACGAGCGCCATCGCCGCCGGCTGGGCCTGGAAGTGCTGCGCCCGTGTGACTTGAGCAACGGCGAGTGGTTGCGCCCCGCGCCGCCGCCCGGTCGCGCCGCGCTGCAGCCGTACACCAACGCCGACGACCTGCTGACCAACACCACTGCCATCTTCACGCGTGTTGATCCGCAGCTCGGGGCGCACTTCGACACCATGCGACACGAGCAACTGCTCGACCTGGACAACCGCAAGGGCAAGGCCCCCGGCGGCTACTGCACCTACTTTCCGCAGATGCGCCGGCCGTTCATCTTTATGAACGCCGTCGGCCAGCACACTGATATTCAGACGCTGCTACACGAGGGCGGCCACGCCTTTCACGCCTTCGAGAGCAGCCGCCTGCCGCTGGTGCAGCAGTTGAACACGCCAATGGAGTTCAACGAAGTGGCCTCGATGGGCATGGAGTTTCTGGCCGGGCCGTACCTGGCGGCCAGCGCCGGCGGCTACTACAGCGAGGCCGACGCGGCCCGCGCCCGCACCGAGCACCTGGAAGACGCGCTGCTGTTCTGGCCCTATATGGCGGTGGTGGATGCCTTTCAGCACTGGGTCTACACCCACCCGGCCGAGGCGCTTGACACCGACGCTTGCGACGCCGCGTGGCGGGTGCAGTGGCTGCGCTTTATGCCGGGCGTGGATTGGTCTGGCCTGGAGGCGGAGCTGGTTACCGGCTGGCACCGCAAGCTGCACATCTTCCGCGCGCCGTTCTACTACGTGGAGTACGGGCTGGCGCAGTTGGGCGCGGCGCAGGTCTGGCGCAACGCGCGCCGCAATCAGGCCGAGGCGGTGGTGAACTATCGCCGCGCGCTGGCGCTGGGCGGCACGGCCACGCTGCCGCAGCTTTTCAGCGCGGCTGGCGCGCGCTTTGCGTTCGACGCCGAAACGCTGGGCCAGGCCGTCAGCCTAATGGAATCAACTCTCGCCGAATTGGAAGGAGCGTAAACGCATGGCTACTCGCCGCATACGCAAGATCACACCCGGCCAACGCATTCTCTGGCACTAGACGGTTACTGCCACTACCCGTGGCAGTGGGCTTATAATGCGCCCAATGCTCCGGGGTGTTAATCAGAGGAGTCAACATGGAACCCACACTGGAAGCCATATCAGCCGACCTCGTGCGCGCCTTCGTCATCGCCGGGCACGGTGACCTGGACAAGGTCAAGGCTCTGTTGGCCGAGACGCCCAGCCTGCTCAATGCCACTTGGGACTGGGGCGGCGGTGATTTTGAGACGGCCCTGGGCGGCGCGGCACACGTCGGCGCGCGACCCATCGCGGAGTACCTGCTGGCGAACGGCGCGCGCTTCGATCTGTATGCCGCCGCGATGCTGGGCTGGCTCGACGCGGTCAAGGCGGTGCTGACCGCCAATCCGCAGGCGCGGCACACGCCCGGCGCGCATGGCATCCCGCTGCTGGCACACGCCATGCGCGGCGGCGCGCAGGCTGAGGCGGTGGTCGCCTACCTCAACAGTCTGCCGGCCTGAACAAGCAGCCGAAACAAAAAAGCGCCGCCGGGACCGAGTGTCCCGGCGGCGCTTTTGTTTTAGCTTGGCGCTTATTAGCGGTCAAAGCTCGCCACGGCCGTGACGATAACCAGGCCAAAGTATAAGCCGCCGGTGACGTAATTATTCGGCTTGAGCAGCTTGGTGTTTGCCTTGAGCCACT
>JBBRZY010000059.1:0-12196 GCA_038252885.1 Anaerolineales bacterium
CAGCACAGGCGTGTACTACGCGGCGCTGTTCCTGCTAGACGAGGCCGGCATCTGGGCGCGGCTGCGGCACGCCACCGGCGACGCCGGGCGGACGCTGTTGGAGCGCCAGCACAAACTGGAAGTCGGCGGCAACTCGATGGTAGGCTGGGCCACGGCCAACCGCCAGGCCCGCATCGCGCTGGACGTGGGCGCGGACCAGGTGCGCTTTGCCAACCCGCTGCTGCCCGACACGCGCTCGGAGTTGGCGCTGCCTCTGATCGTCGGCGACACCGTGCTGGGCGCGCTGGACGTGCAGTCGCCGCGCCAGGCGGCCTTTAGCCCGGCCGACGTGGCGGTGCTGCAAACGATGGTGGATCAGATCGCCATTGCGCTGCGGAATGCGCAACTGCTGACCGCCACCCAGCGCACGCAGAGCTTCTTGGACTCGGTGGTGGAAAACCTGCCGATCATGCTGTCGGTCAAGGATGCCTATGACCTGCGCTATGTGCGCTGGAACCGGGCCAGTGAGGCGCTGACCGGGATTGACCGGACCGAAATCCTGCGCCAGAGCGACTATGAGTTCTTCCCGCCTGAGGCGGCGGCGGTGCTGGCCAGCGACGAGCGCCAGGTGCTGAACGGCAAGCAGATGGTGGATATTCCGGAGGAGCCAGTGCAAACGCGCGAGCACGGCACGCGCGTGCTGCACACGCGCAAGATCCCGATCTTGGACGAGGCGGGGCAGCCGCAATTCTTGCTGAACCTGTCGGAAGATGTGACCGAGCGCAAGCAAGCCGATGAGCAATTGCGGGCGGCGCAGGAACGCTACCGGGGCCTGGTGGAATCGCTGCCGGCCATGATTTACGCGGTGGAAGTGCCGGTGGGCGGGCCGGGGGCCACGACCTACATCAGCCCGCAGGTGACGGCGCTGCTGGGCTACACGCCCGACGAGTGGCTGTCGGACGCGAATTTGTGGATCAAGCTGCTGCACCCAGAGGACCGCGACGCGGTGCTGAAGGAAGTGGCGCGGCAGAACGCGCAAGGCAACACGCTCGACGTGGAGTATCGGTCGCTGACGCGCGACGGCCGCGTGGTCTGGTTCCACAACCAGAGCCAGGGCTACTTCGACCCGGTGGCGCAGAAGCTGAACGTGCGCGGCATCATGTTCGACATCACCGGCCGCAAGCTGGCCGAGGTGGCCTTGAAGGCGGCGCAAGAGACGGCCCAGCGGCGCGCCCAACAACTGGCGGCGGCGGCCGACGTGGCCCGCGCCATGACCGGCTCGCTGGACCGCGACCGGCTGCTGACCACCGCCGTCAACCTGATCCGCGAACGGTTTGGTTTCTATCACGCGTCGATCTTCACGGTCGAGCCGGGCAGCCAGGTGGCCGTGCTGCGCGAAAGCACCGGCGCGGCCGGCGCGCAATTGAAGGCGCGCGCGCACCAACTGGCGGTCGGCTCACGCTCGTTGGTGGGCGCGGCCACGGCCCAGCGCAAGCCGGTGGTGGCGCAAGACGTGACCAACGACCCCAACCACTTTAAGAACCCGCTGCTGCCCGAGACCCGGGCCGAGGCGGTGGTGCCGCTGTTGAGCGGCGAAACGCTGGTGGGCGCGCTGGACGTGCAAAGCACCCTGCCCTTCGCCTTTGGCACGGAAGACGTCGCCATCCTGGTGACGATTGCCGACCAACTGGCGGTGGCGCTGCAGAACGCGCGGCTGTTCGACCAGACGGCGCGCCAGGCCCGCCGCGAGAGCCAGGTGGTGGAGATCACCGGCAAGATCCGCGCGGCGGGCGATATGGACGGGATGCTGCGGACGGCCGTGAGCGAACTGCGCAAGGCGCTGGGTGTGCGCCAGGCCACGGTGCGGCTCGAGCGGCCGAGCGCCGGCCCGACCGCGCCGACGGCGACCGAGACCACGGACACCCACGGCGGCCACATGGAAGAAGCCGGCAACGGCCAGCGCGGCCAAATTCGGACCGGCAACGGCCGGAACGGCACACATCGGAACGGCAACGGTTCACACTCCAACGGCGGCACGAACGGCAACGGCCACGGCCCCGCCGGCGGCGTGGAAGGATAGAGCGGCATGCGAACGGTCATTGCAGTCGGGAATCAAAAAGGCGGGGTGGGCAAGACCAGCACGGTCGTGTCGCTTGGGGCGGCGTTTGTCGAGCGCGGGCTGGAAGTGCTGACCATTGACCTGGACGCCCAGGCCAATTTGAGCCTGGCGCTGGGCACCAAGGCCCAACAACTGCGGCGCGGCGTGGCCGATGTGCTGTTGGGCAACGCCGGCGTGGTGAGCGTGAGCCGCGAGACGCCCATCGCCGGGATGGACCTGCTGCCCGCCAACCCAGAGATGCACCTGGTGGAGAAGTTCCTGACGGTGCGGCACAACTACGAGCTGACGCTGCGGCAGGCGCTGGCCGCCAACGACACCTACGACCTGGTGCTGATTGACTGCCCGCCGTCGGTCGGGGCCATCCCCTATATGGCGCTGACGGCGGCCGACATGCTGATCATCCCGACCCAATGCGAATATTTCTCGACGCACGGGCTGGCCGAGGTGCTCGATTTGGTGAGCCGGGTGCGCGCCAAGACCAACCCGACCTTGAGTTACCGCCTCCTGATCACCATGTACGACCACCGCAACCGCGTGCACCGCAGCATTTTGGAGCAACTGCGCGGCGCGTTTGGGGCGGCCGTGCTCCAGACGCCAATTGAGGTCGATACCAAGCTGCGCGAGAGTCAAGTCTTTGGCCAGCCCATTACCAGCTACGCGCCGACCAGCCGCGCCGCCCAGCAGTACCGGGCGCTGGCCGAAGAACTGAGTGTCTATGTCCAAAGAGAACAAGCTCAACAACCGGCTTGAGGGCCTGTTCGCCGGGCTGGAGGGCGCGAATAAAGACGCGCCCCAAGCGGAGGCTGCGCCGAGCACGGCGGCGGCCAGCGTTGCCGCGCCTGCGCCCGCCCCGGCCGCCGCCAAGCTGCGGCGCATGGACCGGCCGGATTCGCTCGGCACGGTGCAAGGCTGGGCCTGGGAGACGGACAAGCACGGCTTCTACGCGGCCTGCTCGGACGAAGTGAGCGATCTACTGGGCATCGCGCCTGAGGCGCTGATCGGCCAGCCATTGACGTTTGTGGCGGTGCCGGCCGATGGCCTGGCGCGGCGCGAGCTGAACAGCGCCCTGAACGGCCAGCGCCCGATTTTGGATGTGCGGCTGCTGGCCCAACACGGCGACGGGCGGCAGGTGAGCGTGGTGCTCAACGGCCTGCCGAAGTACGACGACGGCGGCGAGTTTGCCGGCTACCGGGGCATTGCCCAGGTGATGGTGAGCGCGGCTGATTTGGAAGCCACGCTGCGGAGCCCGGCCGCGGTTGCCCCCACCCCTGCGCCGCTTGCGCCCGCGCCGGTCGTGGCCGCACCGCCGCCCGCCATAATGCCCCCCGCCGCGCCCGTGGCAACGGCCGCGCCCACGCCAATCGAGCCGCCCAAGCCACCAACGGCCCCCCTCAAACGCACCCTGCCCCCGGCGCTGGCCCCCACGCGGATGCTGACGCCGCTGGAGACCCCGGCCGCACCGCCGCCCGTCGCGCCAGCGCCCAGCGAGCCGCCTAAGCCGCCCACTGCGCCCCTCAAGAGCACCTTGCCCCCGGCGCTGGCCCCCACGCGGATGCTGGCACCACTGGAGGCCTCGCAGCCGTCCGCCCAAATTCCCCTGCCGCCGGTGCCGCTGGCCGCCCCGGCAGCGACGCCCGAAGCGGCGATTGAACCCAGCCGAGCGCCAGAGCCCCTCAGCGGGCGCACGGCCACACGCTGGGGCTTTATGGATGCCGACAGCGGGCTGGCCCCGCTGGGCGAGTGGACCTCGCCCGAGAGCGTGCAGGCGCTGAATGAGGGCAAGCTGATCGCCACCAGCCGCGACCCGCAGCCGAGCGCGGGCGAGACCGGCGCGATCCCGGCCGGCCGCGCGCTGGCGGTGCCCATCCGCATGCAGAACGAAGTGATGGGCGTGCTCGATTTTCTGGACGAGGGCGAGCTCAGCCAGTGGTCGGAAGACGACCTGGCGCTGGTGCAGGCCGTCAGCGACCAATTGGGGCTGGCGCTGGAGAACGCGCGCCTGTTCGACGAAACGCGCGACTACCTGAACAAGCAGACCCTGCTGTACGAGGTGACGCGGGCGGCGGCCAGCGCGGCCAGCCTGGGCGAGGCGCTGAACAACGCGGCGCAAGCCGTGGGCCGCGCCCTGCCCGAGGCCGACATCGCCATCCTGCTGCTCGACGACGACCAGCGCAGCCTGCGCATCCGCGCGGCGGTGGGCTTCCCGGCCAACCTGGGTGAGCGGCTGAACATTCGGTTGGGTGAGGGCATTACAGGCTGGGTGGCTGCCCACAACCAGGCGGTGCTGATCCCCGACGTGCGGCTCGACGCGCGTTACATTCCGGGCATCAGCGGCATGGTGTCGGAGGCGGCGGTGCCGCTGGCGCTGGGCGACCGGGTGATCGGCGTGCTGAACGTCGAGAGCCCGCGCGCCAACGCGTTTGACGAGCAAGACCTGCAACTGCTCTCGACCCTGGCCGGCACGCTGTCGGCCATCATCGTCAACAACAACCTGCTGGAAGAGATCAGCCAGGAGCGCGAACGGCTAGGCGTGCTGTACGACGTGCTGCAAGGGTTGATCACGCGCCCGGAGCGCGACGCGATCTTGAACACGGCGCTGGCGATGGCCCCGCGCCTGGGGGCGCAGCACGCCTATGTGCTGCTGCTGGGCGAGCGCGAGACCGACGCCACCTTCCGCAGCACGCTGCCCGGCCTAGACCAATTGGACGGGCGCGCGGCGCAGCGCTTTGCGCTGACGATTGCGCGGCAGGGCCTGGAAAAGTGGGTGCTGACCAACCACGAGCCGGCCGTGGTGACCGACACGGCCCATGACCCGCGCTGGTTCACCGACCCCAGCCACACCAGCGACGAGCCGGCGCGGGCGGTGATTTCGGTGCCGCTGCAAACGCAGCGCGGCACGCTGACCGGGGTGCTGGCCTTCACTCACCGCCAGCCGGGCGCGCTGGGCACCGAGCAACTGCCGCTGATGGAAAGCATTGCCGGCCAGGTGGCCGTGGCGTTGGAAAACGAACTACTGCGCCAGGAACAGCAGGTGCAGAGCACGCACTCCGAAGCGTTGGCGCGCGCGGCCCAGGCCATGACGCGCACGCTGGATGAGATTGAGCTGCACCAAATTGTGGTGGGGCAGGTGTTCGAGGCCTTCCAGCCGAATGGCGTGGCGCTGCTGCAATGGGAGCCGGTGAGCAACACATTCTTGCCGCTGGCGGTGCAGTTGGCCGACAGCGAAACGCCGGCCGACCGGGCCAAGTGGCCGACGGTGGGTAAACGGCTAGAAGCGATTGACCGCCAAGACCTGGTGGAAGTGATCTACACCCGCGAGGGCCGTGTGACGCTGCTGCGTGACGTGGCCGGCGGGCAGGTGCGCGAGCGGATGGTGCTGCCGCTGCTGTACGGCGGCGACGTGGACGGCGTGGTGGAAGTGATCCACACTGGCGCGCTGCACGGCTTGAGCCAGGGCGAGGTGGAGCTGTTCCAGTCGATCCTGACGGCGGCGGCCTCGGCGCTGCAATCGGCGCGGCTGTACGCGCTGCAGCGGCAGACGGCCGAGCGCCTGGCGGAAGTGGACCGCCTCAAGAGTCAGTTCCTGGCCAACATGAGCCATGAGCTGCGCACGCCGCTGAACTCGATCATTGGGTTCTCGCGCGTGATCCTCAAGGGCATTGACGGCCCGCTGACCGAATTGCAGCAGCAAGACCTGGGCTCGATCAACAACGCCGGGCAGCACCTGCTCGGCCTGATCAACGACATCCTCGACATGGCCCGCATCGAAGCCGGCAAGATGGAACTGGTGCTGGACGAGATGGAGCTGACCGACACCATTAAGGGCGTGCTCTCGACCATGGTGGCGCTGGTGAAGGACAAGTCGGTGCGGCTGCTAGAAGACCTGGCCCCCGCCTTGCCGCACGTGAACGCCGACAGCATGCGCGTGCGGCAGATTCTGCTCAACCTGCTCTCGAACGCCGCCAAGTTCACCGACCGGGGCAGCATCACCCTGCGCGCGCGCCCGGTGGAAGCGCTAGGGCCGCAGTCGGGCCGGCTGGAGCCGTATGTGGAGATCAGCGTGATCGACACCGGCCCTGGCATCGCGACCGACGACATGGCCAAGCTGTTCGAGCCGTTCTCACAGGTCGACGCTTCGGCCACGCGCAAGATGGGCGGCACTGGGCTGGGCCTGAGCATCTGCCGCCAACTGGTCGAGCTGCACAACGGGCGCATCTGGGCCGAGAGCGTGGTGGGCCAAGGCAGCACTTTCACCTTCACGCTGCCAGTCAGCCAGCCGGACGAGCCCGCGCCGGTGGTGGCGCCCGTGGCCCAGCGCCCCCGCACCAACAGCGCGCTCAGCCGGATTGTGCTGGCGGTGGACGACGACCAGGGGCTGCACAACCTGTATCGCCGCTATTTGGAGCCGCACGGGTTCCAGGTGGTGGGGGTCAGCAAAAGCAGCGAGGCCATCACGCGCGCGGCCGAACTGCGCCCGGTGGCGGTGCTGCTGGATGTGCTGATGCCTAACCGCGACGGCTGGCAAGTGCTGGCGGACCTCAAGCGCTCGCCGGTCACGCGCGACATCCCGGTCATTATGTGCACGCTGGTGACCGACCCTGAGCGCGCCAAGGCCATGGGCGCGGCCGATTACCTCAATAAGCCGATCTTGGAAGGCGACCTGGTGAAGGCCCTGGGCCGCTTGCCGCAGCCGGCGCTGAACGGCGACAGCCAGGCACCGGCCGTGCTGGTGATTGACGACCGGGGCGAAGACATCGCCTTCGTGCGCCGCACGCTCGACCCCACCGGCCTGGGCGGCAACTTCCGCGTGCTCGAAGCGCGCACCGGTCTGGCGGGGCTGGCGGCGGCGCGACTGTACCAGCCGAAAGCCATCATCCTCGACCTGCTGATGCCGGAGATGAGCGGGTTCGAGGTGCTGACGGCGCTGCGCAACGACCCGGCCACGCGCGACATCCCCGTGATTGTGGTCAGCGGGGCCGAGTTGAGCATTCAAGACCGCGATCGCCTCACCCGCCAGGTGTCGGCGCTGCGCAGCAAGGGCGTGCTGCAGCAAGACGAACTGCTGCACGACCTGCGGCGCGCACTCGACCAGGCGGCCTAAGCCAAACTCATGCCCGTTCACTTCACCTTCGCCTGCGCCGATTGCGGTCGAGTTTCGGCCGCCCTGCCCTCGCCGGCCTTCCAATGCCCACACTGCGGCAGCGAGTGGCTAGAGGCGCGCTACGACTACGCCACGTTGGGGCCGCGCCTGGCCGGGCTGGTGGCGCTGCGCGACAAAGACCTGTGGCGCTGGCGCGAACTGCTGCCGCTGGGCGACCTGGAGAACGTCGTGTCGCTAGGCGAGGGCGGCACGCCGCTGGTGCGGGCGGTGAACTTGGGGCTGATGCTGGGGCGGTCGAATATCTTCATCAAGGACGAACGGCAGGGGCCGACCGGGTCATTTAAAGACCGGCAGGCGGCGCTGGCGGTGTCGGTGATGAAGGAGAACGGGCTGACGCAGGCGGTGGTGGCCTCGACCGGCAACGTGGCGATTTCGTACGCGGCCTACTGCGCGCGGGCGGGCATCAAGCTGTACGCCTTCCTGACCTCGCTGGTGCCGGCCGAGAAGATGCGCGAGTGCGCGCTGTATGGCGCACAGGTGATCAAAGTGACGGCCACGTACGACCGGGCCAAGGAACTGGCGGCGCAGTTCGCGTCGCAGCGCGGCATGTATTACGACCGGGGGCTGCGCAGCATCGCGGCGGTGGAGAGCATGAAGACCATCGCCTACGAGACGGCCGAGCAGTTGGCGCGGCGACTCGGGGCACAACCCACGCCGGGCAGCCAGGCCCCGTGGCGCGCGCCGGATTGGTACGTGCAGGCGGTCAGCGGCGGGCTGGGGCCAATTGGCGCGATGAAGGGCTTTAGCGAGTTGAAGGCGATGGGGTTGATCGACCGGGTGCCACGCCTGGCGGTGATTCAGGCCGAGGGCTGCGCGCCGATGGTGACGGCCTTTAAGAAGAACTTGGACGCGCCGGAGATCGTGCAGAACCCGCGCACGCACATTGCCACGCTGGCGACCGGCAATCCGGGGCGCGGCTACCAACTACTGCGCGACAGCATCCGGGCCTACGGCGGCACGATGGAGAGCGTGAGCGACGAGGAAGCCTACCGCGCCGTGCACGTGATGGCGAAGATGGAAGGCGTGTCGATGGAGCCGGCGGCGGGCGTGGCGTTTGCGGGGCTGATCAAACTGGTGCGGGCCGGGGCGATTGCGCCGGACGAGGTGGTGGTGGTCAATTGCAGCGGCCACACCTTCCCGATTCAAAATGAGATTTTGGGCGAGGGCTGGGCGCGCGATGTGGAACTGCCGGCCGAACAACCGGCCGACCTGAGCCGCGAAACCCCGGCGCTGACGGCCCAGCCGCAAGAAGGGCTGCTGGCCGCGCTGCACCGGCTGGACGAGCGCGTGCACTCAATCGCGATTGTGGACGACAACCCCGACGCCGCGCGCCTAATCCGCCGCATCTTGCAGGCGCAGGGCAGCTACGACATTCAGCAGGCGGGCGACGGGCGGGCGGGGCTGGAGCTGATCCGCACGCAGCACCCCGACCTGGTGGTGCTCGACCTGATGATGCCGGAGATGGACGGCTTTGCGGTGCTCGACGCGCTGCGGGCCGACAGCACCACGCAGGACATCCCCGTGATTGTGGTGACGGCCAAGCTGCTGTCGCCGCAGGAGCGCGAGCGCCTGAACGGGCAGATCGAGGCGCTGCTGCAAAAAGGCTCGTTCATGGACGACGAGCTATTCGCCGATGTGCTGGGCGCACTGACCTAGCGCGGCCCACGCCGCCGCACACCCCACCATGCTCAAGCGCTGGCTGCCAGGTAATTGGGAGGGAGGGCAGGCGCAGGGCGTGTACGCCGCGCTGCTCTCGGCGGTGGTGCTGGGGCTGGCCCCGATCTTTGGCAAGCAGGCCATCCTGGCCGGCACGCCGCCGCTGACGGTGGTGGCGGTGCGCACGGTGGCCGCCAGCGCCGGCCTGTGGCTGATCTTTGGGCTGGCGCGCCGTCGGTACTTCTACATCTACCCTGTGGGGCTGCTGGGCTGCCTGGCGGCGGGCGTGATCAACGGCCTGGGCTCGCTGATGTACTACAGCGGGCTGGGCCGGCTGGATGCCTCCCTGGCGCAATTGCTATACACGCTCTACCCCGTAGCGCTGACGCTGTTCACGCTGCTGCAAGGCCACCGTATCTCGGGCTTTACGATCTTTCGGCTGACGCTGGCGGTGGCGGCGGTGTTTCTGCTGACGCACCAGGGCGGCGGCCCAACCGATTGGCTGGGCGTGGGGCTGATGCTGGGGGCGGGGGTGATGTACGCGGCGCACCTGGTGGTGAACCAGCGCGTGCTGTACGACGTGCCCGCGCCGACCGTGGCGCTGTATACGCTGAGCGGGATGGCGGTGACGGTGAGCGTGGGCTACCTGGTGGCGGGCGGGCCGGTGATGCCGCCCACCGGCGGCGCGTGGGAGGCGGTGCTGCTGCTGACGCTGGTGACGATGGTGTCACGGCTGTCGCTGTTCGCGGGCGTCAAACGGCTGGGCGGGGTGCAGACGGCGCTGATCGGCCTGAGCGAATTGCTGGTGACGGTGCTGTGCGCGCTGCTGCTGCTGGGTGACACGCTCAGCCCGGTGCAGTGGCTGGGGGCGATACTGCTCGGCGGGGCGGTGCTGCTCGTGGTACGCGAACGCGGGTTGGGGGCGGTGCCCGCCGCCAAGCCATGGGCGGCGCTGATCGGCCCACTGCCGCCGCCGGCCGCCGAGGACGAGGCGCTGCCGCCGGCCAGCCGGACCCCCTAATACATCGCTGGATGCACCTTTCGCGTGGGGCGCGTGTTATAATTTCGCGGACTTTTGCACTAATTAGCTAGATCGGTTTGAGGTGGACTTTGGACTCCCATTTACGCCGCACCAAAATTGTTTGCACCATTGGGCCGGCGACCAGCTCCGAGGATAAAATCGCGGCCCTGATCGCGGCCGGCATGAACGTGGCCCGGCTGAATTTCAGCCATGGCAGCCATGCCGACCACGCCGCCGTGATCGCTACAGTCCGGCGGGTGTCGCGCAGGCTGGCCAAGCCAGTGTCGATTCTGCAAGACCTGCAAGGCCCCAAAATCCGGACCGGCACGCTGGCGAGCCAGGACGGCGTGATGCTGAAGGACCAGGCCGCGTTCACGATCACGACGCGCACCGTGGAGGGCAACGACCAGGAAGTCTCGACCACCTACCAGGGGCTGCCGGGCGACGTGAAGGCCGGCGACAAGCTGCTGCTGGACGACGGCAAGCTAGAGCTGCATGTTGAGAAGGTGACCGGCCAGGACGTGTTCACGCGCGTGGTGCGCGGCGGCATCTTGAAGGAACATAAGGGCATCAACCTGCCGGGCGTGCTGGTGAACATCCCCAGCCTGACCGAGAAGGACCGCGAAGACCTGGTGTTCGGCGTGGCGCAGGGCGTGGACTACGTGGCCATCAGCTTCGTGCGCCGGCCGGAGGACATCGCCACGGTCAAGCGCGCGCTGGTAGAGATTGACCCCAACTCGGCCAAGCTGCCAATCATCGCCAAGCTGGAGAAGCCGGCCGCGCTCGACAACTTGGAAGCCATTTTGCAGGTGTCAGACGGGGTGATGGTGGCCCGCGGCGACCTGGGGGTGGAGCTTTCGCCGCAGGCGGTGCCGACGGCGCAGAAGCGCATTATCGAGGCGGCCAACCGCCAGCGCAAGATCGTGATCACGGCCACGCAGATGCTGGAGAGCATGATCACCAGCCCGCTGCCCACGCGGGCCGAAGCGTCGGACGTGGCCAACGCCATCTACGACGGCAGCGATGCGGTGATGCTCTCGGGCGAAACCGCCGCCGGCGAGTACCCGATTGAGGCCGTGCGGATGATGGTTGCCATCATCAAAGAGGCCGAGGCCCATATTGAGGAGTGGGGGCGCTGGAAGGGCGTGAGCGAATCCACTTCGGACGACTCGGTGGCGCTGTCGGCGGCGGCGCGCGAGCTGGCCCGCGACCGCGACGTGACGGCGATTGCGATCTTCACGCTCACCGGCCGCAACGCGCGGATTATGTCGAAGGCGCGGGCGGCGGTGCCGATTTTGGCCTTTACGCCGGACCCCAAGACCTATCAGCGGCTGCCGCTGCTGTGGGGGGTGACGCCCTACCTGATCCCGCAGGCCGACACGGTGGAGGCCATGCTGGCGCACGTGGAGGCCGGGATGCTGTACGACTCGCCGGTGCAGGCTGGTCAGCAGGTGATCGTCATCGCCGGCTTGCCGCCGTCGAAAATGGTGCCGGCTAACTTCATCCTCCTGCATACGGTGGGGAGGTCGTGAGGCGACCGTACATACTGGCTTGGCTCTACTACTTCTTTTACTTCGGGGCCTTCGGCTGCTACATCCCCTTTCTTAGCCTCTACTTTCAACCGGCCGGCCTGAACGGCCGCGCCATTGGGCTGCTGGCGGCGCTGCCCCCGCTGGTGCAATTAACCCTTGGGCCGGTGTGGGGGGCGCTGGGTGACCGCTTTGCCATCCACCGGCGGCTGCTGCCAATCGCCACGCTCGGCCCGATCATCCCTTCGCTGCTGATGCTGACCACGCACAACGTGGCGGCGCTGACCTCGCTGGTGATCATCGCCGGCCTGTTCACCGCGCCGATCATGCTGCTGATTGACAGCGCCGTGCTCGACATGGTGCGCGGCACCAACTACTCCTACGGCAAAATCCGCATCGGCGGTTCGATCGGCTATACGCTGTTCACCTGGCTGATGGGCTACCTCCTCAACTGGCAGGGCCTCAACTGGCTGTTCTATGGCTATGGCGCGGGCCTGTTGATAGCCGGCCTGCTGGCGGTGGGGCTGCCGGCGCGGCGGCAGGTGTGGCAGGCGGCGAGCTTTCGGGCCGGCCTGGGCCAACTGCTGCGGCAACGGCCGCTGGTGCTGTTCCTGGTCGGCAGCTTCCTGGTGGCGGCGGCGCTGCAATTTACGTTCTCGTTCTATCCGCTGCGGCTGGTGGCGCTGGGGGGCGACCCAGTGTGGGTGGGGCTGAGCGGCATGATCGGCGCG
>JBBRZY010000060.1:0-12103 GCA_038252885.1 Anaerolineales bacterium
GCATGAAACCGGCCCCTTTCGATTACGCCGCGCCTGACACGCTCGCCGCCGCCCTGGCGCTCAAGGCCGAACACGGCGACGACGCCAAGTTCCTGGCCGGCGGGCAGAGCCTCATCCCGGCCATGAACTTCCGGCTGGTGCAGGCCGCGCTGCTGGTGGATGTTAACCGCGTTCCCGACCTGGACGGTGTGTCGCTGGCGGTCGATGGCGCGTTGCGGTTGGGCGCGATGGTGCGTCAGCGCGCGCTGGAACGGCACCCGCTGGTGGCGCGCCACGCGCCGCTGCTGTCTGAGACCATGCCCTTCGTGGCTCACCCGCAGATTCGCAATCGCGGCACGCTGGGCGGCAGCCTGGCCCACGCCGACCCCGCCGCCGAGCTGCCGGTCATTGCGCTGGCGCTCGACGCCGCGCTGCGCGTGCAGTCGGCCGCGGGCGAACGCTGGCTGCCGGCCAACGAGTTTTTCCTTGGTCTGCTGACCACCGCCCTGACGCCCGAAGAAATGTTGGTGGAGGTGGCGCTGCCACCGCTGCCGCCGCGCACCGGCACGGCCTTTTTAGAGTTCGCCCGCCGCCGAGGCGACTACGCGCTGCTGGGCGTGGCGGTCGTCTTGACCCTGGGCGCGGACGCGGTCTGCACGGCCGCGCGGCTGGTCTACCTGAATGCCGGCGATGGCCCCGTGGCCGCGCCCGCTGCCGCCGCGCTGCTGGTCGGCCAAACGCTGACGCCCGAGGCGCTGGTGGCCGCCGCCGACCACGCCGCGCAGCACGAGATCGCGCCGATGGGCAACGTGCACGCCACGCCCGAGTATCAGCGCCACCTGGCCCGTGTGCTGACGCGCCGCGCCCTAACGACCGCGCTCGACCGGGCGCGCCAAACTTCTGCTGGGAGCCCCGCATGAGCGCCCATTCGATCTCGCTGACCGTCAACGGCCAGAGCTACACCCGCAGCGTCGAGCCGCGCTTGCTGCTGAGCGACTTCTTGCGGCATGACCTCGGCCTGAGCGGCACGCACGTCGGCTGCGAGCACGGCGTATGCGGCGCGTGCACCATCTTGTTTGACGGTTTACCCACGCGCTCGTGCCTCACGTTGGCGGTGCAGGCCGATGGCCGCGCCCTCACCACCGTCGAAGGGCTGGCGTCTGACGCCAAGCACCTGCATCCACTCCAGCAAGCCTTCTGGGACGCACACGGTTTGCAGTGCGGCTTCTGCACCCCCGGCTTCTTGATGACGCTGGTGCCGTTCTTAGAAGAGAACGCCAACCCGACCGAGGCCGAGATTCGCGAAGCCATCGCCGGCAACCTGTGCCGCTGCACCGGCTACCAAAACATCGTTGCGGCGGTTAAGTTGGCGGCCGAGCGCCAAGCCGCTGCTCCCACTTCAGCCGAAGGGTCTTCCTAACTGCATGTCCGCCTCGACGCCGCCCAACGACTTACTTGCCCTCAGCCAGGCGCTCCGCTCCGGCCAATTGGCCTTGAGCGCTTATCTGGACGATCTCGAACAGCGCTTCGCCGCGCGCGAGCCGGAGGTGCTGGCCTTTATGCCCGAGCCGGGCCGCTTTGCGCGTCTGCGGGCCGAGGCCGCCGCGCTGCAAGCCGCGCACCCCACGCCCGACCAACGCCCGCCGCTGTTCGGCGTGCCAGTCGGCGTCAAAGACATCTTCCACGTGGATGGCCTGCCCACGACGGGCGGGAGCCAACTGCCGCCCGCCGTCCTGGCTGGGCCAGAGAGCGCCGCCGTGACCGCCCTCAAGCAGGCTGGCGCGCTGATCTTGGGCAAGACCGTCTCGACCGAGTTCGCCTATTTCGCGCCTGGCCCCACGCGCAACCCGCACAACCCGGCGCACACCCCGGGCGGCAGCAGCAGCGGCTCGGCGGCGGCGGTTGGCGCGGGCCTGGCGCCGCTGGCGCTCGGCACGCAAACCATCGGCTCGATCATTCGCCCAGCCGCGTTCTGTGGGGTGGTGGGCTACAAGCCCAGCTACGCTCGCGTCTCGGCGGCGGGCGTCATCCCGCTCTCGCCCTCGTTCGACCACGTGGGCACCCTCACCGCCGATGTGCCGGGCGCGGCGCTGGCGGCCCGCGTGCTGTGCGCCGAGTGGCGGCCAGTCACCACCGCCTCGCGGCCCGTCATCGGCCTGCCCGTCGGCCCGTATCTCGAAGCCGCCGGCGCGGCGGCCCAGACGCACATGCAGCGCGTGGGCGAGCAGTTGGCCGCCGCCGGCTACGATCTGCGCCCGGTGCCCGCCCTGGCCGATTACGAAGCAGTGCGCGCCCGCCACTGGCTGCTAATGGCGGCCGAGGCCGCGCAGGTGCATGCCGCGTGGTTCGACACCTATCAGGCGCTCTATCACCCGCGCACGGTAGAACTGATCGAGCGCGGCCGCCTCGTGAGCTTGGCCGATATGGAAGCCGCCCGCGCCGGCCGCGCCGATCTGCGAGTCGACTTGACGCGTCTGATGGACCAGCATGGCATTGACTTGTGGCTGGCCCCCTCCGCCCTCGGCTCCGCGCCGGCCGGCCTGGCCAGCACCGGCGACCCGGCCATGAACCTGCCCTGGACCCACAGCGGCCTGCCAACGGTCGGCCTGCCCGCTGGTGTGGCCGACGACGGCTTGCCCCTCGGCGTCCAGCTCATTGGCCGCTGGTACGCCGACGAGCCGCTTCTCGCCTGGGCCGCCGAGGTGGCCGGGGCGTTAGCCTAAGCACAAATTGCGATGATGATTGGTATAGACCTCACTCACACAGGCACCCCTTCCTTCCAGCGCGGTATTCAGCGCGGGATGGGGCCGGGGGTTAGGTCCGCCCCATGACCGCCATCCGCAGCGAGACTCGGCCCGGCGCCTACTACGACTCGGCTGTGCTGATGCAATTGCAGCGCAGCTTGCTGGGCCTGCCCGGCGTGGCCGATGCCGGCGTGGTGATGGCCACGCCCGCCAACTGCGAGTTGCTCGAGCAGAGCGGCCTGCTCACCCCCGGCGCGCAGACCGCCGGCCCGAACGACCTGCTGCTCGTCGTCCGCGCCGGCACCGAGGCCGAGGCCGAGGCCGCGCTGGCCCAGGTCGACGCGCTGCTCGCGCGCCGCCGCACCGCCGTCGTGCAAGAGTTCAAGCCGCGCAGCCTCGAAACCGCGCTGCGCCAACTGCCCGAAGCCGACTGGGTGCTAGTCTCGGTGCCGGGGCGTTACGCCGCCGGCGTGGCGCGCGAGGCGCTCGACCTCGACCGGCATGTCTTTCTCTACAGCGACAACGTGCCGCTGGCCGACGAGGTGGCGCTCAAACAACTCGCCCTCCAGCGCGGCCTGCTGGTCATGGGGCCAGACTGCGGCACGGCCATTGTCAACGGCTATGGCCTGGGCTTCGCCAACCGTGTGCGGCGTGGGCCGGTCGGCCTCGTCGGCGCGTCTGGCACGGGTTTGCAGGCCGTCACGGCCCACCTGCACGCGCTTGGCAGCGGTGTGTCGCATGCGCTCGGCACCGGTGGGCGCGACCTCAAAGCCGAGGTAGACGCTATCACCGCCCGCCAGTCGCTCGACTTGCTGGCGCGCGACCCGGAGACGCGCGTGATTGTCATCGTCTCCAAGCCGCCCGCGCCGGCCGTCGCCACGCGCCTGCTGTCCGCCGCCCAGGCCACCGGCAAGCCCGTAGTGGTAGATTTCCTGGGTTACCCGCCGCCCGGCCGCCAGATCGGCAACCTGCACTTCGCGGCCACGCTGGCCGAGGCCGCCGAGATCGCCGCGGCCCTCGCCGCCGACCCGCCCGCACCCGCCCCGGCCGCGCCGCCGCTGGCCGCGCCCTATTTGCGCGCGCTGTTCTCCGGCGGCACACTGGCCTATGAAGCCCTGCTCGGCCTGCAAGCCGTGCTCGCGCCGCTCTATTCCAACGTGGCCCTGACCGCTGACCAGCACCTGGCCGACCCGCTGCATAGCCAGGCCCACACCATCATCGACCTGGGCGAAGACGTTTTCACAGTCGGCCGGCTGCACCCGATGATTGACAACGACCTGCGCTTGCGCCGCCTCAAGCAAGAAGCCGCCGACCCGGAGGTTGGGCTGATTCTGCTCGATGTCGTCTTGGGCGATGGCGCGCACCCCGACCCGGCCGCCGAGCTGGCCCCGGCCATCGCCGCCGCCAAGGCTGCCCGCCCGGCGCTAGAGGTGGTGGCGCTGGTGGTCGGCACCGACGCCGACCCGCAGGGGCTGGCGGCGCAGTGGCAGCACTTCGCCGCGGTCGGCGCGGTCGTAGTGTCGACCACCAGCGCCGCCGTCAACTACATCGCCGGGCGGCTGGCGCGCCCGCCCGCCCCGCTGCCTGTGCCCGTCGCGCTAGAGCGGCTGACGCGCGCGCCGCTGGCCGCCCTCAACGTCGGGCTGGAGTCGTTCGCCGCCAGCCTGGTCGGGCAGGGCGCGGCGGTCGTGCAACTCGATTGGCGTCCGCCCGCCGGCGGCAACGAACGGCTGATGGCGATCCTGGCTAAGATGAAGAAAGCTGCCTAAATGGACATAGACGCTGCCAACACCACCGCCGTCGAGCGCATGATGGCGGCCCGGCCCGTGCTCACTGGGCTGGCCCCTGCGCTCACAGTCATCCCCGGTATGCGGCCGAACCTGCTGCTACACGCCGGCCCGCCCATCGACTGGCCGCGCATGTCCGGCCCGCTGCGCGGCGCCGTCATCGGCGCGCTCATCTACGAGGGCCTGGCCGCCGACGAGGCCGCCGCCGTGGCGCTGGTCGAGCGCGGCGGCGTCGAGTTCGCGCCCTGCCACGAGCACGGCACCGTTGGCCCCATGGCGGGCGTTACCTCCGCCTCCATGCTGGTTTATGTGGTCGAGAACATCACCAACGGCAACCACGCCTTCTCCAATCTCAACGAGGGCTACGGTAAGGTGCTGCGCTACGGCGCTTACAGCGACGACGTGCTCAGCCGTCTGCGCTGGATGAACACCGTCATGGGGCCGGTGCTGGCCGCCGCCATCCAGGCCAGCAGCGACGGGCTAGACCTGCGCTCGCTGGTGGCCGAAGCGCTGCACATGGGCGACGAGGGCCACAACCGCAACAAGGCCGGCTCGCTGCTCTTCCTCAAATGGCTGGCCCCGCTGCTGGCGCGCGTCAACCCCGAGAGCGCGTTGGAGGGCGACATCCTCAAGTTCCTGGGCGACAACGCCCTCAGCGTGCTCAACCCGGTTATGGCTGGCTGCAAGGCCATGGCCGACGCCGCGCATGGTGTCGAAGGCAGCACCCTCGTCAGCGCCATGGCTCGCAACGGCACCGACTTTGGCCTGCGCGTCAGCGGGCTGGGCGCCCAGTGGTTCACCGCCCCCTGCGAGACGCCCCAGGGCCTGTGGTTCCCTGGCTTCACCGCCGCCGACGCTAACCCCGACATTGGCGACAGCACCATCACCGAGACGGTCGGCATCGGCGGCTTCGCCATGGCCACCGCCCCGGCCATCGTCACCTTCGTTGGCAGCACGCCCAAAGACGCGCTCAACGCCACGCTGGAGATGTACGAGATCACCACCGCCGAGCACAAGCACTTCACTATTCCGGCGCTCGACTTTCGCGGCACGCCCGTGGGCATCGACATTCGCAAGGTGGTCGAGACCGGCATCCTGCCGCGCATCAACACCGGCGTGGCCCACCGGCTGGCCGGGGTGGGGCAGGTGGGTGCCGGCCTGGTGCGTCCGCCCATGGCCATCTTCGAGGCCGCCCTGCTGGCCTACGCCGAGCAGTATGGGCTGTAGGCTCGGCCGCGCGGGGCGCGCCGCTCGGGAATGAAGATTCCGTGGACGTTGACGGTGGCCCCTGGCCGGCTGCTGACCACGCTGTGGTGGCTGAGCGGCGGGCAGTCGTTTATTGTCATGCACACCGGACGGGTGGGCAGCGTGGTGATCGGCGAGATGCTGCGCGAGCATCCCCAGGTGTTGTTTGACCACGACCCGCTGCACCGCCGCCGGGTGGCCTGGGTGGCGCGGCACGGACCCGCCGCGCCCGTGCGCGAAGACCCGCGCGCCGAAGTTCTGCGCCGCGCGTGGCGGGCCGGCCGGCGCGTGTACGGCATCGTCATCAAGCCGGCACAGTTTGAGGCCGGGCCGCTCACCTGGGAAGCTATGCTCACTTACCTCGACCGCACGCTGCGCCCTAAGCGCGTGGCGATGACGCGCCGCAACCTGCTGCGGCAGGTCATCTCCGGCTGCCGGGCGCTGGAGCTGGACCAGTTTCACGTTTACGGCGGCGCGGTGTCGACCCAAACGCTGCAGGCCTCGCCCGACCGGCTGCCGCGTTTCTTCGGGCCGCCCTATCCGCTGCACCAGGCGCTCGAAGAACGGGAACGCGATACCGCCCGAGCCATCGCCGCCGCCCAGGCCGCCGGGGCGCGCGGCCTTCAATTGGTCTATGAAGATCACATCGAAGCCGACCCGTTCGTCGGCTATCAAGCCGTCTGTCAACTCATGGGGGTGACGCCCCAACCCACCGCCCGTCCCAAGCTCACGCGCACCGGCAACCGCCCGGTGCGCGCGCTCGTGGCGCGGCCAGACGACTGGGTCGCGGCGCTGCGCGGCACTCGTTGGGAATGGATGTTAGACGCGTGATACCCCCTGCCACTTCGTTCGCCCAGGTGTTCTCTAGTATGCCCGTGGCCGCTGATCCGCTGCCGTATGATTCTCTAGCCTATGCCCAGTCGCTCGCCTACCTCGGGCAAGCGCAGTCCATTCCGGGGCTGCCTTGGCCCGTGACGCGGCGGACAATTCCCAACTCAGACCACTTCGATCTGCTTGGCCCGTGGCCTTATGGCTCGCCGCCCGACCCGGCCCAGGCGCCGGCCGCCCTGGCGGCGCTGCGCGCCACGGGGGCCGTGACGTTTGTGGCCTTCTTGCGGCCCGACTGCCCGGTGGACGCGCCCGGCTTGCAGGCGGCCGGCCTGAATGTGGTCATGCTCAAGCCACACTTCGTCTACGACGCGGGCGAGACGCTGCCCGAGCCGAGCAAAAAGACGCGCTACAATCTGGCGGCCGCCCACCGCCGCTGGACGGTGGAGACGCTTGACCTCGGCGCCCATTGGCCGGCCTTGACCGCGCTGCACGACGAACTAGGCCAACGGCGGCAATTGAGCCGCATCACTCTGCTTGATGCCAACCACTTCGAGCGCCTGGCCGAGGTGCCGGGTGCGACCGGGCTGTGCGTGACGGATGGCAATGAATTGGTGGCTGCGTTGGTGGTGATGGAGGCCGGTGCGACCATTCATTTCCACACGATTGTCGGGCACGAGCGGGCCTACCGTGAGCGCGCCTTCTATGCGCTGTACGCTGAAGCCGTGCGGCGCTGGGGGTCCGACCGCCGACTGTGCATGGGCGGCGTGCCCAGCGGGGCAGATGGGGCCGGGGTCGAGAAATTCAAGCGGCGCTTTGCCACCTCCACCCGGCCACTGCTGATGGTGACGGCCATCCTCGACGCGCCGGCCTGCGCGGAGTTGGCGGCCCGCCAGGGGGCGGCCTGGTTCTTCCCACCCTACCGCACCCCCGCCGAGTGATGGCCGCCGCCCCGCTCGCCTCTGGTCTGCACCCGCCGGAAGTCTCGGTCATTTTCCTGGCCTATCAGCAGGAGGCCTTTGTGGCCGAGGCGGTGCGCTCGATCCTGGCGCAGACCGGCGTGGTGGCCGAGATCATTCTGTCGGATGATGCCAGCACCGACCAGACTTACGCCCGCATGGCGGCGGCGGCGGCTGGCTACAGCGGGCCGCACACCGTCGTGCTGCGCCGCAACACCGCCAACCAAGGCATCGACCACATCGTGCAGGTGGTCGAACTGGCAACCTGCGAAGTGATGGTGATGGCCCACGGCGACGACGTGTCTGAGCCGCAGCGCTGCGGCCGCCTGTTGGAGGCGTTGCGGCAGACCGGCGCGTATGTGGCCTCGTCGAACTATTTGGAGATTGACGCCGCCGGCCGGACGCTGGGGCTGGGTCAGCCCGCCGGCGAGGCCCGTTCGCTGGCCGCCGAAGACCTGGCCGCCGAGGGCTGGCGGCCCTGGCTGTTTGGCGCTTCGCTGGCCTGGCGGCGCGCCGTGTATACCGCGTTCCCGCGGCTCGACGCGGCCTACCTGCCGCTGGGGCACGACACGCTGGTGCCGTTTCGCGGCGCGGTGCTGGGCGGGTTGGCCTACGTGCCAGCGCCGTTGCTGCGCTACCGCCGGCACACCGGCCAGTGGGGCCACCTGCTGCACGACCACAGCGCGCCCGAGGCCTGGCGCGAGTCGCTCTATGCCTTGGCGATCATGCCGCGCCTGGCAATGGACAGCGACCTGCGCCACCTGCGGGAGCGCGCTAGCCCGGCCGACCAACCCCGGCTGACGGAATTGCACCAGTTCGTCAGAGAGCGTATCCTTCTATTGACGGCCGAGTGGGTCACCGCGCGCCAGGCCCTCCGCCGCCAGGGCTGGCGGCCAACCTGGCTGCGGCCTGAGGCTCGTCCCGGCCGGCTGAACGGCTTGGGGGCGCTGCGGGAAAACCTGCGCAACCTCTACCGGCGCATGCGCTGGCAGCTATTTCGTCGCTGAGGAGCTTCTATGAAAATTAACGACCGGTCGCTACCACTCACCGCCGACTGTTCCTGCTGGCCCTTCTACCCGCCGTTCGAGGTCAAGTACAGCCAGCGCAAGTCTGAGCCCGGCGTCAACGCCACGCTGGAGATGTACGCGATCACCGCCGAGCACAAGTTCTTCACCCTCCCGGCGCTCAACTTTCGTGGCCCGCCGGTTGGCAATTACGTTCGCAAGGTCGTCGCGACCGGCATCACGCCGCGCCTCAACACCGGCGTGGCCCACAAGCCGGCCGGCGTGGGGCAGGTGGGGGCTGGCCTCGTCCGCCCACCCATGGCGATTTTTGAAGCCGCGCTGCCGGCCTACGCCGAGCAGTATGGGCTGGACTAACCGTGCTGGAAAACTTAGATTGGCGCCCGGATCGCTTGCTGCTCAACGAGCTGGTCTTTCGCCTCGAGCAACGCAAGACCGACGCTTGGGAACTCGGCGACCAGTGCTTTTCGTTCTACAAGACGAAGCCGCTGATCGACCAGTACGAGCGCTTTTGGGCCACCCGCCCGAATTTTAAGGCTGACCACGTGCTCGAATTGGGTATGTGGGATGGCGGCAGCCTGGCCTTTTGGTTCGAGCTCCTGCAGCCCCGCAAGCTGGTGGGCGTCGATCTGGCGGAGCGCGCCGACAGCGACTACTTTCAGGCCTACCGGCGCGAGCGCGGCCTGGCTGATCGCCTTCAGACCTATTGGGCCACCAACCAGGCCGACAGCGCCCGCCTGCGGCAGATTGTGGCGGCCGAATTTCAAGCGCCGCTTGATCTGGTGTTGGACGACGCCTCGCACCTCTACGGCCCGACCAAGGCCAGTTTCGAGTGCCTGTTCCCGCTCATGCGGCCGGGCGGGTTATACATCATCGAAGACTGGTCTTGGAGTCACTGGGCATCCTACCAAGACCCCCAGCATGAGTGGGCGCACGAAATCGCCCCGACGCAGTGGGCGCTTGAGATGGTCGAAGCCACCGGCTCCGGCCTGCAATTGATCACCAGTGTGACGGTCTATCAGGGCTTTGTAGCCATCGAGCGCGGCCCGGCCACCACCGTCGAGTTGGCCGACTTTAAGTTGGAGCGCTTTATCACCCGCCGGCCGCCGCGCCCAGCGCCCGCGTCCCCCCCAGCGCCCCCACGCCGCAGCGCATTGCGGCGCTATCTGGGGGCCATCAAGCGCCGCCTCTTGGCAGTCATCCGTTAGTGCTAGTTAAGGAGCTTCTATGAAAATTTACGACTTGTCACAACCTCTCAACGCCGACTGTTCCTTCTGGCCGTTCTACCCGCCGTTCGAGGCCAAGTACATCAAGCGCAAGTCCGAGCACGGCGTCAACGCCCAATACATCAGCACCTCCAACCACATGGGCACGCATCTCGACGCCCCGCGCCACTTCGTCACCAACGGCAAGACCATTGATCAAATCCCAATTGAGTGGTGCTACGGCCCCGGCGTCATCGTGGACCTGAGCGATGTGCTCGACGACCTGGACGTGTTCACGCCCGAGATGATCGAGGAGCGCGTCGAAGTGCGTGAGGGCGACATCCTCTTCATCCACACCGGCTGGGCCAAGTACACCTTCCTCGCGCCCGACGGCGACGAGGAGCGCTATATCCAGCGCCACCCCGGACCGCACTTCAAGCTGTGCGACTGGCTGCTGTCCAAGAAGATTCACATTTGGGGCGTGGATATGATCTCGACCGACCACCCCATGAACCTGCCCATCGGCCGCTTCTTGGGCCGGGGCGGTCTAGAGCACTGGCAGAAGGTGCGCGCCAAGGCCGAGGCCAAATTCGGGGCCGACAAGATGGCCGAGCTCTTCCCCGACTCGGCCTACCAGCTCACCCACAACGCGCTCTTCCCGCACGACTGCATTCACGTCGAGAACCTGGGCGGCGACATCGGTAAGCCCGAGCTGCACAACCGCCGTCTGACGCTGGGCGCCTTCCCCTGGAAGTTTGCCGGGGGCGAGGCCGCCTTCTGCCGCGCTGTCGCCTGGACGGAGTAACGCCGTGACGAAGGGCCCCTTCCTCGGCGCGCCTATCACGCGCAACGAAGACCCCCGGCTGCTCATGGGGCAGGCGCTGTTCACCGACGATGTCGACCTGCCCGGTATGCTGCACGCCGCCTTCGTACGCAGCCCCTACGCCCATGCCACCCTCGGCGCGATTGACGTCTCGGCTGCCCGCGCGCGGCCCGGCGTGGTGGCGGTCTACACCGCCGAAGACCTGGGCGCGTACTGGAAGCCCGGCCCGCTGCTGGTCAAAGCGCCGCCGGTGGAGGGGGCGATCTTTCACGCCCGCACGCAGGTGCCGCTGGCTAAGGGCAAGGTACGCTTCGTGGGTGAGCCGGTGGCGGTCGTCATCGCCGAAAGCCGCTACCTCGCCGAGGACGCGTTGAACGATGTGGTGGTGGACTACGACCCGCTGGGCGTGGTGGTGGATTTGGAAAAGGCGCTGCTGCCCGACGCCCCGCGCATCCACGATGACCTGCCGTCCAATGTGTGCGCGCACCTCGTCCAGCGCAAGGGCGACTATGCCACCGCCAAGGCGCAGGCTGCGCTGGTGCTCAACCGCCGCCTGCTTTATGACCACGGCGCGGCGGCCGCCATGGAGAACCGCGGGATCGTCGCCCAGTGGGACGCGCGCGCCTCCCGCCTGACCATTTGGGACACCACCCAGGCGCCCATCCCCATCCGCAATGGCCTGGCCGATATGCTGGGCCTGTCGGAGAACCAGGTGCGCGTCATCGCGCCCTTCATCGGCGGCGGCTTCGGGCCGAAGATCATGATGTTCTACCAGGAAGAGGTGGTGCTGCCCTGGGCGGCTATGCGCCTCAACCGGCCGATCAAGTGGATCGAGGACCGCGCCGAGAACTTTGTAGCCACCACGCAGGAGCGCAACCAGGTGCACGATGTGGAGGCCGCCTTCAGCGCCGACGGCCTGGTGCTGGGCGTGCACGATGTCTTTCTGCATGACGCCGGCGCGTACGACCCCTACGGGTTGACCGTGGCGCTCAATAGCCAGTGCACGCTGCTGGGGCCGTACCACATTCCGCACTACTACTCTGAGTTCACCGCCTTGTTCACCAACAAGCCGATCGTCACGCCCTACCGTGGGGCGGGGCGGCAGCACGGCGTGTTCGTCATCGAGCGCATGCTCGACCTGGCGGCCAAGGAACTGGGGATCAGCGGCGTCGAGATTCGGCGGCGCAACTTCATCCCGCCCGAGGCCTTCCCCTATCACCAAGAAGTCATCTACCAGGACTTCGCGCCGCTAGTCTACGACAGCGGCAACTATCAGCCCATCCTTGAGCAGGCGCTCAAGTTGATTGACTACGAACGCTTCGTCACCGAGACCCAGCCGCGCCTGCGCGCCGAAGGCAAGCACGTGGGCATTGGCCTGGTGGCCTACGTGGAAGGCACCGGCATCGGCCCGTACGAGGGCGCGCGCGTCAAGGTGCAGACCAGCGGCAAGGTCTCGCTGGTCACCGGCATTGGCACACAGGGGCAGGGGCACTTCACCAGCTTCGCGCAGA
>JBBRZY010000061.1:0-12085 GCA_038252885.1 Anaerolineales bacterium
GGGGGGCCTAAAGTGTATAAAGGGTAGCCGGCGAGGGGGGGCGGGAGGCTTGCCGGGGCGGCAGCAGGCGGGCGGAGGGTGCAGGGCGCGGTAGGGCGGGGCGTGGAGCGACCCGGCCCAATTAGGCAGAGAGGACAAGTTCCATGAGCAGCTTAGACCAGGCGCGCGAAACGCAGATTAAGAACATCGAGATCAAGACCGGCAAGACGCTGGCGCAGTTGCGGGCGCACATTAAGAAGAGCGGGCTCGCCAAGCACGGCGAGATTCGGGCGATGCTGATGAAGGATTTTGACCTGGGCCACGGCGACGCCAACAGCCTGACGCACTACGCGCAGGCGTCGGACGGGCAGAGCGCAGCGGAGGCCAAGGGCGCCAGCACGAACGAGGTGGTGGACGAGATTTACACCGGGCCGAAGGCGGCGCTGCGGCCGGTGCATGACCAGGTGATGGCGGCGATTGAGAAGCTGGGGGCGTTTGAGATCGCGCCCAAGAAGGGCTATTTGAGCCTGCGGCGCAAGAAGCAGTTTGCGATGGTTGGCCCCGGGACGAAGGGGCGGCTGGAGGTGGGGCTGAACTTGAAGGGGATGCCGGCCAGCGAGCGGCTGTTGGCGCAGCCGCCGGGCGGCATGTGCCAGTACAAGGTCTTTCTGACGGACGCGGCCGAGGTGGATAAGACGCTAATCGGCTGGCTGAAGACGGCGTACGACAGCGCGGGCGAGTAAGCTGCGGCGCTGAGGCGGGATAAGACAAACGGCGGTGGGCCAGATGGACTGGCTCACCGCCGTTGGCGTTTAAGCGAGGCCAGAGTAGCTGCCTGACGGCTGGGTGGCGGGCTACTAGCAGATGTTTTCAACTAGGCAGGAGCGTCTGGAGGGTCAGGCGGTGAGATGCCCCCTAAAGGGTGCTTCGCAATCACCCCGCCAACTCTGCCACGGTGCTACAAGGCTGCGAGCGGGGCTTCGGAATGGCAGGGCATAGGGGGTTATTCGCGTCGGGCTGGCTTGGGTCTGTCTGAGCTCCGGCTTACGCGGCGCGCACGGGCGGGAGGTTGAGGGTGAAGGAGAAGGTGGCGCCCTGGCCGACTTCGGCGTAGGCCCAGACGCGGCCGCTGTGGCGCTGGACGATGCGCTCGACGATGGCGAGGCCGACGCCGGTGCCGGGGAACTCGGCCGACGAGTGCAGGCGGTGGAAGGTGGTGAACAACTGGGTGGCGTGGGCCATGTCGAAGCCGGCGCCGTTGTCACGCACGAAGAAGCTGGACACGCCTTCGACCTCTTGGGCGCCGAACTCGATGGTGGCGGCCGCGACGTGGCCGGTGAACTTCCAGGCGTTGCCGAGCAGGTTGTCGAGCACGAGGCGCAGCAGGCGCTCGTCGCCGGTGGTGGTCAGGCCGGGCTGGAGCTTGACCATGACCTGGCGGGCGGGTTGGCCCTGGCGCAGGTCTTCAAAGGCGAACTCGGCCAGGCGCGAGAGGTCGACCTGTTCGACACGCATTTCGGCGCGGGCCACGCGCGCAAGCTGCAGCAGGTCGTCGATGAGGCTGGCCATGCGCGTGACGGCGGCCTGGATGCGGTTGAGGTAGTCGTGAGCTGCGGGCGGGAGCTGGGCGCCGTAGTCTTCTTGCAGCGCCTGGCTGAAGCCATCGACGGCGCGCAGCGGGGAGCGCAGGTCGTGCGAGACGGAGTAGGCGAAGGCCTCGAGCTCTTTGTTGGAGGCTTCGAGTTGGGCGCTGCGCTGGCGCAGTTGGGCGATGAGGGTGGAGTAGTCGAGCGCCAGGGCGGTTTGCTCGGTGAGCAGGGTCAGCAGGCTGAAGTCGTCGGCCACGAACGGCGACTGGCCGCGCCGCAAGACGAGCAGCAGACCCCAGCGGCGCTCGGGGCTGGCGAGTGGCACGGCCAGCAGGGTGTCGGCGGCGGCCAGCCCGGCCAGGCACTCGGCGGGCAGGCCAAAGTCGGCGCGGTTGGCCGATTGCTCGGAGCGCTGGTGGGCCCAGGCGCGGCCCAGCGCGCCGGTGAGGGCGGGGAGCGGGCCGGAAAGCTGCGGCCAGTCGGGCAGGGTCTGGAGGCGGAATTTGTCGGTGGCGGGGTCGGCCAGGACGATGGCGGCGGCCAGGCCGCTGGCGAGGTGGGTGGCCGAGCGGCAGAGTTCGTCGAGGGCGCGGTCGGCGCGCTGGGCGGCGGGCTGGCCGCCGACGGTCTTGAGGAAGCGGTGGAATTCGCTGAGCTGCCAGGTGCGGCGCAGCCAGTGGGGGGTGGCGAAGCCCAGGTAGTGGCCGACGGCCGAGAGGTTGATGCCGATGAGCAGCACCCACTCGATGGTGGGCGTGAGGAATTTAAGCAGGAAGCCGACGAGCAGCAGGTAGATGACGCTGAGGGCCAGCGCGCCGGTGCCGATGGCGACCAGGATGAGCCGGCGGCGTGGGACGCCGACGGTGTGGCGCAGGCCGCGCACGATGGCGAGGGCGGCGTAGGCTTCGAAGAAGACGAAGTAGGCCAGGATGAACAGGCTGACCAGGTTGAGGAGGTCGGGCAAGACGAACACGGCCAGGGCGGCGGCGGCGATGGCGAAGAAGCCCCACTGGGCGAGGCGGCGCACGCGGACGCCGAGCGGCACGATGAAGTGGATGAGGAAGACGAGCAGGGCCGGGTGGGCGAGCAGCAGCAGCCGGTTGATGATCTGGACCGGCAGGGTGTCGATGTCTAGGGCGATCAGGTCTTGGGTGAGGATGAAGCCGGCGAAGCTGATGAAGGTGAGGGCGACGAACAGGCGCGGCCGGTCGCGCCAGCGCAGGTATTCGAGCAGGCTGAGGAAGCCCAGGAGGATGTAAAGCACCTGCACGCCAAGGTAGGAGGCGGAGGTCATGGCGGCTCCATTGCAGTTGGGGCGGGATGAAGACTAGCAAAGTGTAGCGAGGTTTGGGAAAAAAGGGTAGTGGGGGTGGAGGGGGTTGGTTAGAACGGGGGATTGGAAGTCGGAAGGCAGAGGTCGGAAGTCGGAGGGGCGTGGGCGGCGCAGTCGGGGAGGTGGATATTGGTGTTGGGTTGGACCTCACCCCCGGCCCCTCTCCCGCAGGAGAGGGGATGGGCGCTGCGCTTGCGCGGTGGAGGTTGGTGTTCGTTTTGCTTTCACTGGCTTCACATGCTGATTCTGTTGTCACGCTCATCACTGTCATCACGGGTTGATTGGCTCGCGCTTCTCTCACGCACGCTCGCTTCCTGTCTGGCGCCTGCCTGCTGATCGCTAGCTCCCGTCATCGCTGCCGTCTTGGAGGCGGCGGAGATAGAGCTTGGGGCCGCGCAGGTCGAGCAGGAAGCCGTTGATGGGGTCGCAGTAGTAGCGCAGCGAACGGGCGGAGATCAGCCAGCGCATGCGGCCGCGCACCACGTCTTTGTAGCCCCAGAGCACGCCGTCGCGCACCAGCCGCTGAACCGTATGCCGATGCAGCCCGCTGCGGCGGGCCGCTTCATCTAGAGTCAGATACTCGTCGCTCACAACCCCGCTCCCACCAATACTGCTACCAGTTCGGCCAGCCGCCGCGGCCACACGGCCACGGTGACTTATCTTTGTATAGACCAAATGTTCTTGTGTCAAGGGGCAGATTTACCGCCAGCCCTGCGGCTGCATAACGGCCGCAGCGCCAGGGGTAGCCATGCGGCTAAACGCAAGGCCGGATGGGCAGGGGGGTACTAGAAATGTATGGCGCGATACTTTGACTTGGGCCGAAGTAGAACATTTGTTTTGTACTGTAGGGCCATGACGAAACGCTATCGCAAGCCCCATGGTGCGCCTAAGTGGAAGCCGAAGCGCCTGAAGGAGCGGCGCACACCAGCGTCGCCTGGCCCGATCCCAACAGAACCAGGGCAGGCGACGACCGTGCGGTTTTACGCCGGCCAGTACACGCCCGACGAGCTGGCGCTGATCGCCGCCTGCCTGCAAGACCTGAAGCTCGACGATGAGGTCTGGATGCAGCGCGTGCTCAACCTGCGGCTGCTGGGTGTGGCCGGCAAGTTGGAACCGGGCGCTAAGGCGGAGGCCGCCGAGACCGCCCACGCTGACACAGCGTTGGCCGGCGACGGTGACCAGCCGCAAGGGCCGGCGGCCGACACCGCGCTCACGCATTTGGTGCATGTGGCGATGGCGCTGGCGACTGGAACCGGGCGCCTGGCGCGGCTGCTGCGCGACCGGCGCGTGCTGTCGGGTGAGGCGGTGGACGGCCTGGCGGGTTCGATCACGGCTGTGTTGGATGAGTGGAGCCAACTGCTGCTGGGAGAGACGCGATGAGCCAGCACCGGCACACTCAAAAGCCCAAGCAGGTGGCCCAGGCCAAACCGGAGCGCGGGCTGCGCGCGTTGGCGGCCGCGCTGGCCCGGCTGGCAAGTTCTGCGCCCGAGGCGCCGGAGGGTGAGCCGCAGCCGGGCAGCGCCTGGGAGCGCAGCGCCGAACGGCGGCTGACGACCATCGAGAAGCAGTTGAGTAACCAGAACCGGCTGCTGCTGCTGACGCTGGTGTCGATTGTGGCCGATGTGCTGATCGGCGCGGCGAAGTAGGCCCATGAGTCAGCCGCTGCTCACGCGCTTCGCCCGCGCCGCGTTGGCCGACATCCGCGCCTTCAGCCACCTGGCGCTGCGCCGGCCGCTGTATGGCTATCAACTCGCGCCGGCGCGCGCCATCGTGGACTCGGTGGTGCATAAACGCGGCTTGGAGTTCGCGGTGCTGTTCCCGCGCCAGGCCGGCAAGAACGAGACGCAGGCGCAGGTGGAGGCCTACTTGCTGACGTTGTTTCAGCGCGTGCCGGGGGCGAGCCTGGTGAAGGCCCAGCCTACCTTTCGGCCGCAGGCGCTGAATGCGCGGCTGCGGCTGGAACGGGCGATGAACCATCTGCTGGCGCGCGGGCAGTGGCGCCAACGCTTTGGCTATCTGGTGCAGTTGGGCGAGGCGCAGATGTTCTTTCTGTCGGCCGAGCCGAGCGCGAATGTGGTGGGCGCGACGGCCACGCTGCTGCTGCAAGCCGACGAGGCGCAGGAGGTGCGCGCGGCCGAGTGGGAGCGCAAGTTCGCGCCGATGGCGGCCAGCACCAATGCCACGATTGTGTATTGGGGCACGGCCTGGACCAGCCGCACGCTGCTGGCGGAGGCGATCCAACGGCTGCGGGCGGAGGAGGCGCGGGACAAAGTGCAGCGCGTGTTCATCGTCAGCCCGGAGCAGGTGGCGGCCGAGAACCCGGCCTATGGCGCGTTCGTGGCGCGGCAGGTGCGCAAGTTGGGCCGGCAGCATCCGTTGGTGCGGACGCAGTTCTTCAACGAGGTGCTGGCGGCGGAGGACGGCCTGTTCCCGCCGGCCCGGCGCGCGCTGATGCAGGGCGACCACGCGCCGCTGAGCGGCCCGCGCCCGGAGGCGGTGTATGCCTTTCTGCTGGATGTGGCGGGCGAGGACGAGGGCGCGGCGGCGCACCCGCTGGATGTAGATGGCGATGGCCCAACGCTGGCGAACCCGCGCCGCGACTCGACGGCGCTGACGATGGTGGAGGTGGATACAAGCCTGATGGCCGATCCGTTGGTGGCGGCGCCGGTGTACCGGGCGGTGGCGCGGCGGCTGTGGACGGGGACGCCGCATACGGTGCTGTACGGCGCACTGCGAGCGCTGGCGGACGTGTGGCGGCCGCGCTATTTGGCGGTGGATGGGACCGGGCTGGGCGCAGGGCTGGCGAGCTTTTTGGCGCACGCGCTGCCGCCAGGGGTGGTGGTGCCGGTGAATTTCAACAGCGCGACGAAGAGCCAGGTGGGCTGGGGGTATGTGGCGATCTGCGACACGGGCCGCTGGCGGGAGTGGCGCCTGGAGGCCGGAGGTCAGCAGTCGGAGGTCGGAGACGAACAGGACGAGTTGCAACGAATGTTTTGGCAGCAGGTGGCGCAGTGCGAGTATCGCGTGCGGGCGGGGGCGGGGCAGCGGTTGGCGTGGGGGGTGCCGGATGGGACGCGCGACGCGGCGACGGGCGCGGCGGTGCACGATGACTTGCTGCTGTCGGCGGCGCTGTGCGCGGTTTTGGACGAGCGGCCATGGCACGTGAGCACAGGGCCGGGGGTGATTTTGCACGCGAAGGATCCGTTGGAGGAGATGAGTCGGGGGTGGTAAGGGAAAAAGCAAAGGCAAAGGCAAAGGAGAGAAAGAGATGCTTCGCTAAGAAAAAGGATGCACGGGGGCGGGGCTCGGTCGCGGGTTGAGGGAAGGATGAGGATGACAAACAACACAAGGTCGGCTAGGCGGAATTGGTTGGCGCCGGTGCGGGGGGTGGCGAATTGGCTGCTGGGGGGTGAGGTGGAGCGGCGGGTGGCTTTGGCGGTGCGGGCGCTCGAAGACGCGCGCGATGTGCTGGTGGCGGGGCAGAGGGGGCAGGACCGCGACCGGTATGGCGCGGACCGCGAGGAGGTGCTGCGCGACGCGCTGGACGCCTGGCGCGCGAATCCGTTGGCGCGGCGGATTGTGGCGTTGACGACGCAGTATGTGGTCGGAGCGGGGGTGACGCTGAGCACCCCGCACTTGCCGACGCAGGCGTTTTTGCAAAGCTGGTGGAACCATCGCCTCAACCGGATGGCGGTGCGCGTGTTCGAGTGGAGCGATGAGTTGGCGCGGGCCGGCAACTTGATTGTGCTGGTGTCGACGGACGCGGCCGGCATGAGCTATGTGCGCGGGCTGCCGGCGGCGCATGTGCAAGAGATCGTCACGCGGGCCAACGACGTGGAGCAGCCGGTGGCGGTGATTGAGAAGCCGCAGTGGGGCGCGCCGGCCGGCGACGGTCAATCACGCGCAGCGGTCGCAAATCGGGCGGGGCAAGCACCCAGCGCGGCGGAGGGGCGCGCGTGGCCGGCGTATGACGAGGCGGCTGATCATCCTAACGCGGACGGCAGTTGGTCGACGGTGGCTTTGCACTACGCCATCAACCGGCCGGTGGGCGCGGCGTGGGGCGAGAGCGACCTAGCGCCGCTGCTGCGCTGGCTGGCGCGCTACAGCAACTGGCTGGAAGACCGGGCGCGGCTCAACCGCTTTCGGCAGTCGTTCATGTATGTGGTGCGCGGCGTGTTTAAGAATGCGGCCGAACGGCTGGCGCGGCAGGCCGAGCTAAACGCCAACCCGCCCACGCCAGGCTCGATTTTGGTGACCGACGCCAACACCGAGGCGTGGGGCGTGCTGCATCCGCAACTGGACAGCTTCGAGGCGGGCGAGGACGGGCTGGCGCTGAAGAAGATGCTGGCGGCCGGCAGCGGCAACCCGCTGCACTTTTTGGCCGAGCCGGAGAGCGCCACGCGCACCACGGCCGAGGCCGCCGGCGGGCCGACCTTCAGGCACTACGAGCAGCGCCAAATCTTCTTCCTGTGGCTGCTGGCGGACGTGGCCCGCGTGGTGGTGGCGCGCCGCAGCCAGGTGGGCGGTGGGGGCGGGGCTGTGCGGGTCGACGTGGGGTTGAAGGCGATCGGCAGCGACATCAGCGCGCGCGACAACGCGGTGCTGGGGCAGGCGGCGGCGCAAGTTGCCACGGCCTTTGGCGACCTGCGCAACCGGGGGCTGATCGACGATGGCGAGCTAGTGCGGATGGTCTACAAGTTCGCGGGCGAACTGGTGGATGTGCCGGAAGTGTTGCGCCGCGCGGCGGGCGTGGCGGTTGGAAAGGATGGAGGCGATGACTGAACTTAGGCTCCCGGCGGTAAAAACCGCGGCTGTACATCGCGAAGCCCGCCGGCGCCGGCTGGGAAGGTCGCGCATGGAAAATGCCGCGGCCGATACAGGCGATGCGCTGCCGGTGCGGCTGGCCGACCCGCCGCGCGAGGTGCGCGAGCCGCTGTGGGCGCACGCGGCCCCGCCGAGTGGGCTGAACCTGAAAGCCCGGCCGGTGCCGCTGCTGGCTGCGCGACTGAAGTTACCGAGTTTGAAGCTGCTAGACAACAGGATGATCGCCGATGACTGACCAACACCGCTTGACGCTGACGGCCTCGGCCGAGGTGACACCGCTGGGCGCGTTCGCCATCCTGGCCATCACGGCGGGGGATGGCAACGGCTGGCGCTTCTCGCCGGAGGTGCTGCAAGCCAGCCTGCCCTTGTGGGACGGACTGGAGACGTTTGTGGATCACGGGCGCTGGGTGGGCCAGCGCAGCGTGCGCGACCTGGGCGGCCTGTGCCACGCCCCCGCCTGGGACCCGGCGCGGCAAGGCATCACGCTGGAGCTGCGCCCGGCTGGGCCGAGCGGTCCGCTGGTGGCGGCGCTGGGCCACGAGCTGCTGGCCGACGGTGGGCCGCAGCCACGCGTGGGCTTCAGCGCCGACCTGCTCTTCACGCCGGGGCCGGAGCAAAGCGTGCAGGCCATCCTGCGCGTGCTGTCGCTGGATGTGGTGTTCGACCCCGCGCGCGGCGGGGCGTTTCTCCGCGCGTTGAACAGTGTGCCGAATGGAGTGGGTATGGACCGACAAGGAGACCGTATGACTGCGCCTCGCACGACCCCGCACGTGGAACAACTCAATCCGCCGCCCGCCGTGACTGAAGCAAGCCTGCTTGACCAGGCGGCGGGCTATCTGCTGGAGAGCGCGTTGAGCGCCAGCCGCCTGCCAGCCCCGGCCCAAGCGCAGGTGCGACGGCGTTTTGGCGGGCAGGCGTTTGCGCCGGCCGACCTGAGCGCCGCGATCGACGAGCAGCGCAGCCTGGTGGCGGCGCTGACGGCCGGCGCGGTGGTGCAAGGCCCCGGCCGCGTGGCCGCGATGCTCGACAGCGCCGACCGGCTGCAAGCCGCTGTGGACGACCTGCTGGGCGCGCCGCGCGACCCGGCCGCGCAGGGGGTGCAGGTGGCGCGCCTGAGCGGCGTGCGCGAGCTGTATCACCTGCTGACCGGCGACTATGACTTTCACGGTGGGGTGTACCCAGAGCGGCTGACGCTGCAGCACACCACCGCCAACTTTACCGGGCTGGTGAAGAACACGCTGAACAAGGCCATCGTGGAGCGCTGGAACCAGCTGGGCCGCGCCGGCTACGGCTGGTGGGAGAAGATCGTGCATGTGGAGCACTTTGAGACGCTCAACCAGGTGACGTGGGTGATCACCGGGTCGGTGGGCACGCTGCCGGTGATTGCCGAGGGCGCGGAGTACAGCGAGCTGAAGGTGGGCGACAGCCCGGAGGTGGCCAGCTTCACCAAGTATGGCGGCTACATCGGGCTGACGCTGGAGACGCTCGACCGCGATGATGTGCGGCAACTGCGGGCCATCCCGCGCGAGCTGGCGGGCGCGGCCCTGCGGCGGCTGAGCGGGCTGGTGGCGGCCATCTTCACCGACAGCAGCGGGGCCGGCCCGGCGCTGGCCGACGGCGGGGCGCTGTTCAACAACACGGCGGTGACGACGGCCGGTGGGCACAAGAACCTGCTGACCACGGCGCTGGGCGCCAGCGAGTGGGAGGTGGTGAGCACGGCGGTTTACAACCAGCCGATGCTGGTGGCGAATGAGAGCGGCTACTACGGCACGGGCGCGAAGCTGGCGCTGAACCCGCGCTATGTGCTGGTGCCGCGCGGGCTGGAACTGACCGCCAAGCAGATCATCTATCCCACGCTGGAGCGGGCTTCGAGCCTCTACACCGAGAATCAGCAGCGCGGCGAGCCGGGCGATGTGCTGGTGGTGCCGGAGTGGACCGATGCCAACGACTGGGCGGCGGTGGTGGACCCGGCGCTGGCCCCGGCCATCTGCGTGGGCGAGCGGTTTGGGCTGCGGCCGGAGATCTTTGTGGCCGGTGACGAGCTAAGCCCGGCGGTGTTTATGAACGACGAGAGCCGGATCAAGGTGCGGCATTTGGTGGCGGTGGGCGTGGCGGATTATCGGCCGCTGCACAAGAGCAACGTCTAGAGGTCGGAGGTCAGACGTCGGAAGTCGGATAAGGCTGACGGCTTCGGGCCGACATGGTGAGAGGAAAGGATGACGAGGATGAACACAGTATTGGTGACGTTGGGATGGGTGGGGTTGGTGCTGGCGGTGGGGGCGGCTTTGGTGGCCGCGCCTTACTTGGGCGGGGGCTGGCTGCCGGGCCTGCGGCGGTGGTGGCGGGGGCGCTTCCGCGCGCCGGAGCAAGGCGGGTACGTGCACGACACGGCCATGAGCCAGGCCATTCACCCGAACCAGGTGATGAAGAGCGCCGGCACGTGGACCGAGGTGGAGACGAGCGTGGCCGATGTGTGGGCGCTGCGGCGCTCGGCGGCCGACACGACTTTCAATCTGCGCATTCCGGTGGTGGTGCCGTCGAACAGCGGCGCGCAGAAGGGCGCGTACCTCAAGAGCGTGGATGTGTACTTCACGGTGGTGACGGCCGCGCTGGATTCGCTGGCGGCGGCGATCTATCAGACCCGCCTGCCGGCGGACGGCGCGGCGGCCAGCGCGGCCACGGCGCATCCGTTCAGCTACGACACGGGGCACGACACCGCGCCGGAGCGAATTGACGTGGACGAGCACAGCCTGACGCTGACGCTGACGACGCCGGTGTGGGTGGACGACGACGACCTGTTCCATGTGGAGCTGGCGGTGGACGCGGCGGCGACGAGCGTGTTCGACTTTCTGGGCGCGCGGGTGAACTACACGCTGCGGCTGTAACGCGGCGGCCGGGTCAACCCTCCCCTGCTCGCTCGGATGGGCGGGCAGGGGAGGTGCCGGGCCTACGGGGCTTTAACACGAATGAGCACGAAGGGGGGAGGGGTGGTGGTGGGTGGCATGACTTAGTTGGCTGGGCCGACGCGTCGGTGATAGCGCGTGGCCCAGGCGCGGGGAGCAATATGGGGCGGGACACGAATTTTCACGAAGGTAGTTGGAGACGGCGAAGGTTCGATAGGGGCGGGGCGGCTGGTGGATTGAGCTGGTGGGAGGTGACACGATGACAAGCACACTGGCGCAGATGCGCACGCGGCTGGCGGCGCGGCTGGTGGACGCGGGGTTTGCGGTGTTCGCGACGACGACGTTGGACGAGGCGGTGCGCACGGCTCTGGCGGAATACAGCGCGGCGCTGCCGGCCACGGCCGAGGCGGTGTTGACCTTGCCGAGCGCGGGGCGCGAGATCGCGCTCGACGGCGTGGCGGATTTGTGGGCCGTGCTGGACGTGTGGTGGCCGTATGACAGCATCGCGCCCGAGGTTTGGCCGCCGCCGCACGTGACCGGCTTTCGGCTGGCGTGGGACGACGCGCGGCCGGTGTTGGTGCTGCCGGCGCGCTTGGCCGGGCAACCGCAGGCGGGCGACGAGCTGCGCCTATGGTACACGCGCCCGCACACGATTCAAGACCTGGATAGCGCGGCGGTGACCAGCGTGTTCGCGGCGCACGAGACCGGGCTGCTGACCGGCGCGGCCGGGTATGCTGCCGCTAGCCAGCACCTGAACCAGGCCGGCAGCGTGCGGCTCGACCCACATGAGAGCGCCGACCTGAGCGGCTGGGCGGCGGCGCGGCTGCGGGCCTTTGCCGAGTGGCTGGGCACGCTCAAGACCGGCCCCGGCCCGACGGGCGAGCCGTTTGGCGCGGGCTGGCCGATGGACAAGTGGGAGACGCGCTAGGCGCGGGAGGACGATATGCCAGCATCGCTGCGGCGCGGACTGATCTATAGCTTTGACGCGGCCACCTGGACGGCGGTGGTGCAGCTCGACGGCTCGGTGGGTGAGGTGGTGATGCCGGTGGGCGAGTGGGTGCCGGGCGGGATGTTGGCGCTGGACGACAGTGTGGCGGTGCTGCTGTTCGACGACACCAACCCGGACGACGGCGTGATCGTCGGCCCGTATGGCGGCGTGTCGGGCTGGAGCTATCCGGCGCTGAGCGGTTTGACGACCGGCCAGCCGCTGCGGGCGACCGGCGCGACGGCGGCTGCGTTTGGCGCGCTGGACTTGGCGAACACGAATGCCGTGACGGGTGCGCTGCCGGTCAGTCGCGGCGGAACCGGGCTGAGCGGCACGCCGGCCAACGGCCAACTGCCCATCGGCAACGGGGCGGGCTATGCGCTGGCGGCGCTGACCGGCACCAGCAACCAGGTGACGGTGACGAACGGAGCCGGGACGATCACGCTGAGCACGCCGCAGAACACGCACACCA
>JBBRZY010000062.1:0-11961 GCA_038252885.1 Anaerolineales bacterium
GCCGTGATGACGTGCTGCTGCATCGCCCACTGCTGCCCGCCCACCGCGCCCGCCAGCAGCGCCAGAGGCAGGTGGATGATCAGCGGCAGGCCCTTGAAGGTGTAGCCCACCCAGACCGAGAAGATCGCGCCGATGAATAACTGCCCCTCGACGCCGATATTAAACAGGCCGCAGCGAAAGCCCACCGCCACCGCCAGCCCGGCAAAGATGTAGGGCGTGGCCGCCACCAGGCTTTCCAGCATGGGGTAAAAGGCCTGGCGCATTTGCGCCGGGTCGCCGCTGCCGAGGGCCGCCGTGATGTCCGCCAGGCTGCCGAGCGAGCCGTTGAGCATGGCGCCGTAGGCCGTGCCGATCGCGCGCCAGCCGGCATCGAACGGCGCGCCAAACCCGGCCGCCCACAAGATCAGGTAGACCACCACCACGCCGCCCAGCAGCACGACCAGGCGGCCCAGCTCTAACTGGCGGGCAGTCGGCGCGGCGCCGCGCGCGCGGGTGAAGGCACGGGCAAACCACACGTACAGCCCCACCAGCGCCAGGGCCAATACGATGGCGATGACCAGCCCCACCCAGCCGCCGGGGGTCAACTGCCCGACCGCCACGCCAAACGCGTAGAGCACGTTTAGGTCGGTAAGCACGATGATTAAGCCGCCCACCGCCAGCGCGGTGATGAAGGCCAGCACCGGCACCTGCACGGCCTCCAGCGCGGTGCGCCAACTGAACTGGCGCACGCGCTTATAGGGGACGTCGGCCGGCGGCGGCGCTTCTGCGGCCGGGCCGGCTGGATTGGCTTGAGTGCTCAACGCTCTGTCTCCCAAGTCTGACGCTGCGCGGCCGGTGAGGCTAGAACACCGCCTCGGCCTTGGTGCTGCGCTTCTGCGGCGGGGGCAGCGTGGCCGGATCAACACCGGCCATGAGCAGGCCCAGATATTCTTTGGTGGCCAGCGCGGCATCTACCGTGGCGACCATCTGCCCCCGGTACATCACCGCGATGCGGTCCGATAATGCCAAGATTTCGTCTAGCTCCGACGACACCAGCAGCACCGCCAGCCCGTGGTTGCGCTTTTCAATGATGCGCGCGTGAATGTACTCAATCGAGCCGACGTCCAGCCCGCGCGTCGGCTGGCTGGCCACCAGCAGCTTGGCCGGGCGCGAGAACTCACGCGCTACGATCACCTTTTGCTGGTTGCCGCCCGAGAGCGACCCGGCCGGCGTGTCGATGCTGGGGGTGCGCACATCGTACTGCCGGGTGCGCTGCGCCGCCGCCTGGTCAATGGCGTCGTCTTGCAGCACCACGCCGCGCGCAAACGGGGCCAGGTAATAGGTCGAGAGCACCAGGTTGTCGCGGATCGGGTAGGTCAGCACCAGGCCGTCGCGCTGGCGGTCTTCGGGCACGTGCGCCACGCCAATCTCAATCACCTCGCGCGGCGAGGCGCGCGTGGTGTCGAACTTGTTGATGTGAATGCGCCCGGCCAGCACCGACCGCAGCCCGGTGAGGGCCTCCACCAGTTCGGTCTGACCGTTGCCCTGCACCCCGGCCACGCCCAGCACCTCGCCGGCGTATACCTCAAACGAGATGTTGTCCACCGCCAGCGTGTTGCGGTCGTCCAGCACCTCCAGCCCTTCCACCCGCAGCACTATTTCGCCGGGTTGGGCCGGGGCCTTGTGCACTTCCAGCGCCACCTCGCGCCCGACCATCATGGTGGCCAGGCCGTTCTCGTCAATGCTGTCGGGCGTCGCCTGGCCCACCACCTGGCCCAGCCGCAGCACCGTAATGCGCTTGGCCGTCGCCAGCACTTCTTTGAGCTTGTGGGTGATAAAGATGATGGACTTGCCCTTGCTGATGAGCGACTCCATAATCTTGAACAGCTCGGTCACTTCTTGCGGAGTGAGCACCGCTGTCGGCTCGTCCAAGATCAGCACATCGGCGTTGCGGAACAGCAGCTTGATGATCTCCACCCGCTGCTGCAAGCCTACCGGCAAGTCTTTGATCAGCGCCTGCGGGTCCACCGCCAGGCCAAATTGGTCTGAAATCTCGCGGATGCGGGCCGCCGCCCGCTGGCGGTCGAGGAAGATGCCGCCCTGGAGCATCTCGTCGCCCAGCATCACGTTCTCGGTCACGCTCAGCACCGGCACCAGCATGAAGTGTTGGTGCACCATGCCGATGCCGGCCGCGATGGCGTCGTTGGGGTTGGTGACCTTAATCGGCTTGCCGCGCACGATGATCTCACCCTCGTCCGGCTGGTACAGCCCGTACAGGATGTTCATCAGCGTGCTCTTGCCGGCGCCGTTCTCGCCCAGCAAGGCGTGAATTTCCCCCGCCTCCAGCGTGAGCGACACATTGTCGTTCGCCAGGACGCCCGGAAATCGTTTAGTGATGCCGCGCAGCTCAAGGATCGGTGTCATAGTGCATCGTTGGTGTGGACTACCTAGCGTCCTTTATACCATCGGGCCGATTGAAAGGCAATTTAGCGCCCAAGCAGTAAAAAACATTCGCAGCGCAACGCGTGCTCGACTCCACTCGGCCAGCGTGAGAATCCGTGTTAAAAATTCCCCAGCCCACTGCCGGCTAAGGGTTCCCAAAACAAATCGGCCGGACGAGGTCTCACAGACCCCGCCCGGCCGATTAAGCGTTACATTAGCTGCGAACCAGGCCTAGGGCTTGGTCGCCATCGTGCCGGCGATGATCGCGGCGCGCAGGGCGGGCAGTTCGTCCTGCACGGTCTGCGGCACCATCGAGCCCAGGTCATAGAACGGAGCAAGGTCCACGCCACCGTTTTCCAGGTTGGCGACCTTGAGGCCGCCCGCGAACGTGCCAGCCTCGATCGACTTGGCCGCTTCCACCACCGTGAAATCCAGCTTCTTCAGCACGCTGGTCAGGATGATGGCCTTGTATTCGGGGGCGCGGATGGTGCCGTCCGTGTCGACCCAAATCACATACGCGTTGCCGCGCTCTTGCACGGCCGCCAGCGTGCCCAGGCCCACCGGGCCGGCCACGGGCAGGATGATGTCGGCGCCTTCGTCCATCAGCGTCTCGGCCATGCGGCGGCCGTCGTCGGTGCTGTCGAAGTTACCGGTGAACAGGCCGCCTTCGCGGTCGGCCGGGTCCCAGCCCAACACCTGCACCGCGGTGCCGTGCACTTCGTTGTAGTGCGCCACGCCGAAGGCGAAGCCGTCCATGAAGTCGACCACCGGCGGGATGTTGATACCGCCGAAGGTGCCGACCTTGCCAGTCTTGGTGGCCGAAGCCGCCACGTAGCCCGCCAGGAAGGCGGCCTGGTCAACCGTGTAGACCTGGCCCACGACGTTCGGGATAGCCGGGTCGTAAGCGAAGTCCAGGATGATGAACTTCTGATCGGGGTGCGCCGTGGCCGCGGCCTTGGTCGCATCGCCCAGCAGGAAGCCGACCGTCACGATCAGGTCGCAGTCCGAGGTCAGGAATTCGTTGATATTCTTCTCGTAATCCGTCTGCTGCTGCGACTCGAGCAAGGCGCCTTCCCAGCCCAACTGCTCGGTGGTCTGGGTCACGCCCGCGTAGGCCAACTGGTTGAACGACTTGTCGTCCGCGCCGCCCACGTCGGTAACTTCGCAGATCTTCTTGTCGGAGGTCGGGACAACGGTCGCGGCCGCCGGGGTGCACGCCGCCAACGCCATCGAAGTCAGCAATAGGCCGGAAACGATCCGGAATAACTTGTGTTTCATAATATACATTCTCCTCCCAGAGAAAACGCCAAAAGTGGTGATCGAGTGATTAGATTGAGGCTGTGGTTGGTGAGGGGCAGCACCTCCTTTTCGGCGGGCAGGTTGGTCACGCCAGCAAGCATAATGGCCGGTGTGGGCCGGCCATCGAATTTGATCAAGTACCGCTGATTATACCGGAAAGCCAGAGCCCGACAAGTTAAGCGGGCTTAACGCCCGCCGCCCCGCCTCCACCTCCGCCCGGGTGGGCAGCGCCGGCACCACCCCCAGCCGGGTGACGGCCAGCGCCCCGGCCACCGCCGCAAAACTCACCGCCGCCAGCAGCGGTTGGCCCTCGGCCAGCGCCACCGCCAGCGCGCTGGTGAAGGCATCGCCCGCGCCAGTGGTGTCAACCACCGGCACGGCCACGCCCGGCACCTGGTGGGTGGCCCCGTCGGCTGTGATCACCAGCGCCCCCTGGCTGCCACGCGTGACCACCAACTGGCGCACCCCGCGCTGCTGCAGGCGGTGGGCCAGCTCTAATGTGGGCGCGTCGTCGTCGGGGGCCAGGCCCGCCAGCACCCGCAGCTCGCTCTCGTTGGGCGTCAGCACATCCACCGCCGCCAGCAGGTCGTCGCTCAGCGGCTGGGCGGGAGCCGGGTTGAGGATCGAAATGACCCCGTGGCGGCGGGCGACGGCCATGGCGTGCGCCGCCGTCGCTGTGCTGATCTCCAGCACGGTCAGCACCGCCTGGCTGCGGGCAATCAGACTCTCGGCCGCGTCCACGGCCGCCGGTGTCAGCAGGTGGTTGGCCCCCATGTCGAGCACAATGTGGTTTTCGCCCGCCGCGTTGAGGGTGATGAAGCCGACGCCGGTGTGGCGCTCACTGGTGCGCTGCAGGTGGGCCGTGCCGACGCCCTCGCGCTGGTAGAGCGCCGCCGCCAGGTCGCCAAACAGGTCGTCGCCGATGACGGCCACCAGGTGGCTCTCGGCCCCCAGCCGCGCCGCGCCCACGGCCTGGTTGGAGCCCTTGCCGCCCGGCCCCATGTCGAAATCAGTGCCGATGAGGGTCTCGCCCGCCACGGGGAAGCGCGCCGCGCGCAGGGTCAGCCCGACCGCAAAGCTGCCGACAACCGTGATGGTAGGACGCGCCATGCGAGGGTCTGGCCCGGCGGCTAGCGCGCCCAGGCCGAGAGCATGTAGGCGTAAAAGGCTTCGGTGTCCACCGTTGCCAGTGCGCGCACCTTCTTGCCGCCCGGCTGCACGATGGTGCGGCCCTGGCTCAGCCCGGTGGGGATGATGGCCGTCTCGACCTCGCGCAGCGTGAACAGGTCCGGCCGGCCCAGGTAGGCCGTGGTCAGCACGTCCCAGAAGAAGTAGTCTTGGTGGGTCACCAGCGCGTAGCACTGGCCGGCGAAGTCTGACAGCGGCAGGTGGCGGCTGCGGGCGATGGTGCGCACGAAGGCCGAGGTGACCGGCACGTTGTTGGTGATGTCGAGCGGGCACATCACAATTGGAATGTCGGTCTGCCAAATGCGGAAGGCGGCCGCGGGGTCCCAGTAGACGTTCCACTCGGCGCTGCCGTCTTGCCCGCCCTCGAGGATGCGGTCCACGTTGCCGGGCACGTTCAGTGCGCCGCCCATCCACACAATCTCTTTAATCTTGGACTCGACGCTCGGGTCGAGCTCCAGCGCGGCGGCGATGGTGGTCAGCGGCCCGGTCGCCAGGATGGTCACCGGCTCGGGGGCGTCGTGCAGCACGCGCGCCATAAAGGCTTGCCCCGGCTCCAGCGCCAGCGGCGCGGTGGGCGTGTCTTGCTGGTTGAGGATCGGCAGGTGATCGACCGTGAAGGCGTCGCGCCGGAACAGCCGCGGGAACGAGTTTAGCCCGCGCACGGTGCTCTCGGCCACCGGGATGTCGCTGCGGCCCATCAGATCGAGAATCTTGCGCGTGGCGCTGACCGCCGGCTGGATGTAACAATCGGCGGGGGTGACGACGACGCCGAGTGTCTGCACGTGCTCCATGGTGAGGAGCAGCACCGTGGAGAGATAGTCGTCTACGCCGCCGTCGTGATCCATGAGCACCGGGATCTTTGCCATGTGGGTCTATTCCTATGAGAACGGATGAGGGTTGAATTATATAGCGATTTGGCGAAAACAAACCGGGCTATAACCAAGAGGGGAGAAACGCTGCGGACGCTGCGCCTGGGACTTGAAGGGACTCGGGGGACTTAGGGGGAAAGACCTTTGGCCACAAATTACACGAATTGGGGTCGTGGGAGCACGCCAGCGATGTTCAGTCGTCGGGCCTCTGCCAGTCGCCTCCCCGCCCATCGCCCGCCGCGTCCCCAAATCAAAAATCAGCAATCCATAAATCAGCAATCACTTGGCTCGCTCCAGCCGATAAATCGTCCCGCCCAGGCTCACCAGATACAGCTCGCCCGCCTCGTCCTCGCCGAAGGAGCTAATCGAGATGCCGGTCGACGCCCACTGCGTCACCGCCGGGTCGGGCGTCGCGGCCGGCAGCGTCCACACCAGCCCCGAGCAGTAGTCGCCGAAGAAGTACAGCCCGTTTAACTCCGGCAGGTTGGCCCCGCGATACACATAGCCGCCCACCACCGTGCAGCCACCCACCTCCTGGGCATAGCTCACCAGCGGCGGCGTCGCGCTAAAGCCATTCGGCGCGGCGTGCTGGGCCTCGGTATTCACCCGCTGCCCCTCCAGGTAGGGCCAGCCGTAGTTCACGCCGCCCGCGTCGTCGGCCGGCTGATAGTCCACCTCCTCGAACGCGTTCTGGCCGACATCGCCCAGGTACAGGTCGCCGGTCGCCCGGTCGAAGCTGAAGCGCCACGGGTTGCGCAGGCCGTAGGCCCAAATTTCTCCGCGCGCACCGGCCTGCCCTATGAACGGGTTGCCCGCCGCCGGCGTGTAGGCCGCCGCCGCGCCCGACACATCCAGCCGCAGCAGCTTGCCCAACAGGTCGTTTAGGTCTTGGGCATTCTCGTCCGGGTCGTTGCCCGCGCCGCCGTCGCCCGTGCCCACATACAAATAGCCGTCCGGCCCAAAGGCCAGGCTGCCGCCGTTGTGGTTGCCATAGGGTTGGTTAATCTTCAGGATGGTCGCGCAGTCGCCGCCGTGGTTGGGGTCGCCGGCCGCCACCTGGCAGCGGTCTACGTGGGTGTTGCCGTCTCGGTCGGTGTAGTTAATGAAGAACACGCCGTCGTCGGCGTAGTGCGGCGAGAAGGCCAGGCCCAGCAGGCCCTGCTCCGAGCTCCGGCTCACCTGGCCGGTCAGGTCGTAGAACGGGTCGGGCAGCAGCGCGCCGGCTTGCACAATGCGGATCGCGCCATCCTGCTCGACTACGAACAGCCGCCCGCTGCCGTCGCCGGCGTTGGTCACCAGCACCGGGTTGTCGAAGCCGTCGGCCACTTTGGCAAAGGTGTAGGCGGCCGGGTCCACCGGCCCGGCCGGCGGCGCTGGCACGGTGGCAGTCGTCTCGGCGGGCGCGGCCGTGCCTGCGGGCAGCGCCTGGGTAGCGCTGGGTGAGACCGTAGCCGGCAAATCCGTCGCGGCCGCCGCCGTGGGCAGTGGCTCGGTGGCCACCGGGGCGCGTGTAGGCGTGGGCGTGTTGGCGTTGCACGCGGCCAGCGCCAGCGCGGTAAGCAGCGTCAACGGGCGAAACCAGTGTGAGGTGATTTTCATAGAATTCTCCGCCGATACAAGATGAGCAACATTAAGCCGGCCTCCGCGCTGAAGGCCAGGCTGTTCGCCAGCGCCAGCCCGGTGAAACCCATCACGCGGCTCAGGCCGTAGCCGAGCACCACATATAACAGTAAGGTTATCGCCGCCAGCCCCAAGGGCGTGCGCACGTCTTGGTGGGCGTAAAACGTGCGCGCCGTCACCTCGTTGATCGAGTGGCCGAGCAGCCCCAGCAGATAGAATTGCGCGGCCGGCGTCACCAGCGCGCTGGCCTCCGGCGTGAAGGCGCGGCCCTCCAGCACCAGCCGGATGGCCGGGCCAACCAATGCCAGGCTCAGCACCATCACCGGCGCGACCAGGCCGACGAGCACCAGCAGCGTGCGGCGCAGCGTGGCGCGCACAGCGGCCGTGTCGCCGCGCGCCACCTGGGCCGAGAGCGTCGGCAAGAAGGCCGTGCCCACCGCCGTGCCGATGACCGTCTCCGGCAGTTGCAAGATGAACCAACCGTAGGTCAGCGCCGAGATCACGCCCGCGCCCAGGCTGGAAGCCAGGCGGTCGTTGACGATGGGGATGAGGGTCAGGAAGCCGATGGTGAACACGCGCGGCCCCATCAGCCGCAGCACGCGCTGCACGCCGGGGTCGCTCACGCTCAGGCGCGGCGTCCATTGGAAGTGATAGCGCACGAGGGCCGGGATTTGAATGGCCAGGTGCAGCGCCGCGCCCACGATGACGCCATACACCAGCCCAAAGATGCCGAAGCGCGGCACCAGCACCAGCACGCCGAACAACTGGCCGACGTTGTACAGCGTGGGCGCCAGCGCCGGCATGAGGAAGTGTTGGTGGGTTTGCAGCGCGCCGATCACCAGCCCGCTGAGCGAGAAGATCAGCGTGGCGATCAGGTTCAGCCGCATGAGCTCGGCCACCAACTGCTGCTGGGCCGGGTCGAAACCCGGCACCACGATCACTTGCACGAAGAACAGCGGATCAATCGCCAGCAGCAGCGCCAGCACCGCCGTGATGACAAACACCAGGTTGGCCACCAGCGAGAACAGCCGCCAGGCCGCCGCGCGCCCGTCGCGGTTGAGCGTCTCGGTCAGCAGTGGAATAAACGCCATCGCCAACCCGCCGCCGGCGATGACGGTGAAGAGCGTGTCGGGCAGGTTGTTGGCGGCGTTATAGGCGTCCAGGGCCGGGTTGACGCCGAAGGCCTGCGCCACGAAATATTGCCGCGCCAGCGCCGCCAGCTTGTCCACGCCAAAGAACACCGCCAGCAGCACGGCGGCGTTCAGCATCCGCCGGCCCTCCGGCCGCCTCCCTGGCGCGGGCGTCATCGTCGCGCTAGCCTGCCTGTCGCTCACTCTTTCTTTTTCTCTTTCTCTTTCTTTGTTCTCTGCCCTTAGGGCTCAATCCCAATTTGGGTCTTCGCATTCGCGCACGCGCACGCCGCCACCACCTGCTCGCCGTTGGTCAGGCTGCCGTAGTACGGCCCCGTGCCAAAGTGCGCCAGCCAGCCGCTCAGCTCAAACGGCGCAAAGCCATCGGCTGGCACCCACTCGCCGTGATACTTGCGCGCTAAATGCAGGTGGCTGCCGGTCGCGCGCCCGCCCTCGCAGCTGGGGTGGCCCAGCCGGTCGCCGGCCGCCACCACGCTGCCCACCGGCGCGCGGTCGAGCGTCGCCAAGTGCAAGTAGATCACCGACCAGCCGTCGCCTAAATCCAATTCTAACAGCCCGTCGGCGCTGAACACCACCACCCCGGCGTGCACCGCCACCGCCCACTGGGTGTTGGGCGCGCAGCCCGCCAGCTCGGACGGCGGCGCGAAGTCTAGCGCGGCGAACGGTAAGGTGCTGCCGTAGCCCGGATGCGGCCCGCCGGTGAAGGTCCAGCGCACGCCCCGCTCGAACGGCAGTTGCAGCGTCGGCTGCGTCAGCCCGCCGGGGATCAACAGCCCGTCGCCGCCCAGCCCCAGGTCTGTTGGGGCCGACCAGGGGTCGCCGAACAGCCGCGCATAGGTCGCCATCAGCCCGTCTGGCCCGCTCACTTGCGCAAACGTCGGCGACTTGTAGAGCAGCGCCAGCAGCCGCGCCACCGCAAAGCTGCCCGCGTTCAGGCGGCCATCCACCGGGCGAAAGCCGCCGTCGGCCGTGGCGAAGCTCACCAGGCTGCCGTCGCGCCAGCCGTAGTAGCCATAGTTCAGTTGGTTGCCGGCCCAGCCCAGTTGGTGCGACAGCCCCGGCAGCAGCGCCGGCGCGTCTAGACCCAGGCTGTGCAGTTGGACGTATTCTTCTGGGTTGGGGTTCGAGAGCGCGCCGGTCTGCTGCTCCAGCAGCGCCAGCAGCAAGCGCGGATTAATCGAGTAGCGCTGCGCCGCCTCGGCCACGATCTGCCAGCCCGGCTCGGGCGGCGCGGTGGTGGTGACGACCTCGGTGTAAGTGGCCAGGTAGCCCGGCTGGGCCAGCACGAACGCGCGAAGGTCGAAGCCCTTAGCGCCCGGCGAAAAAACTACCTCGCTGTCGGGCAGCAAGGGCGTGCCGAAGCCGTTGATAAACGCGGCCGGCGGCAGCGTGACCCACGTGCCCGGCACCAGCGTTTGCGTCAGCGGCAGCCCCGGATTTTGTAGCAGCACCTCGGCCGGGTCGAGCCGCAGCCGGAGCGACAGCCCGCGCAAAGTGTCGCCGGTTTGCGCAGCGTAGAAACCGGGCGGGTTGGTCGGCGGCGGCGCGTTGGTGGGGACCGGGGTGGCGTCCTCGGCCACAATCGGGGTCATTGGCGGCAAGGGCGTGATGGCGGCCACATCGGTGGGGAAGACCTCACCCGGTGTGGCCGGCGGCGGCGGCGTGCCGAACGGCGTGGGGGTGTAAGCGGCGACGATGGTCGCCAGCGCGTCGAGCGTCACCGCCAGCGCCGTGCCCTCCGCCGAGCGGTCGGGGCCAGCCAGCCTGCCGCACGCCAGCGTCGCCAGCAGCAGGCCGGCCGCAGCGTACCAGCCGCGCTGCCGCTGCCCGGCGACGCGGGCCGACTGCGGCCGGTCTGCTACGGCGTCAGCCCCATTTGTGTCAGCGCCTCTATCGCGGGCTGAAAGCCAGGGTGACGCTCCAACGCCGTGCGGAAGTCAGCGGCGGCGGCCTCGTTGTCGCCCAGGCCGCTTTCCGACAGCCCGCGCCAATAGTAGGCCTCTTCCAGCCCCGGCACAGTCGTCACGCTGTCAATCGCAAAGGTCGCCAGGTCAATCACATCCTGGTAGCGGCCGATGTAATAGTAGGACTTATACGGGCCGAACTGATACCACAACATGCGGTAGGGCAGCCCAATGGCGCGCGCCTGGTCGTAGGCCGCGGCCGCCCCGCCATAGTCTTGCAGCGCCGAGCGGTTGGTGCCCACGTTGAACCAACCGAAGGCCGCGTCTTGCCCGGTGCTGTTCTGCGCCTCGACCTGCGCGCGCTCTAGCGCGGCGTTGTAGTTGGCGGTCACGTCCAACGCGCTGCCCAGCATCTGCGACACCGCCGCGTCATACGACGCGCCCTGCGGGAAGAAGACGATATACAGATAGTTGAAGGCGCGCCAGTTCAGCATCACATCGGCGTACGACATGGTGATGTTCGGGCCGCGATACGAGTCCTGCAAAATGAAGACGCTCTTCACATCGTCGTAACCGGCCACCACCGAGTAGTGGCCGAACCAGCCGGTGCAGCTCTCGCCCTTAACACACGTAAAGCCCTTTTCGAGGATCACCGGGTAGCCCGCCGCCACGAAGCGCTTGATCGTGTCCAGGTCGCCGTTGATGCGGATGTAGGCGTCGTAGCCCTGCGTCAGCGCGTACTCGTACAACTCGCGCGGCGAGACGTTCTTGTCATCTGGGTTGGGCTTAAGGATGTCGGCCGCTTCTTTCTGCGTGCCGTCCCAGCCCCAATAGCTCAGGTCGATCTTGAGCGAGGTCGGGCCGCAGTTGTTGAAGCGCTGGTACTCGTGCGCGAAGCCGGTTAGCAGAATCTGGCCGGGCAAGGTGGTGGGCGAGGCGGTCGGGGTGGCCGTGGGCGCCTGGGTCACCGTTGGCCCCGGCTGGGGCGTGGTGGTGGCGGTGGCCGCCTGCCCTAGGTCTGTTAGGGTGGCGCTGGGCGTGGGGGTGGCGCTGGCCGCCAGCGTGGGCAGCGCCACCTGGGCCACGGCGGTGGGCGCGAACTCCGGCTGCGGGTCAATCCACTCTTGGAAGCTCGACCAGTAAGTCTGCACCCGGAAGCGCACCCGGTCGTCATGGTTGTACAGCCAGTTGGCGGCCAGCAGCGCCAAAATCAGGGCCAGCGCGCCGATTCCAACGACCACATAGAGCAAGGGCGAGCGCAGCAAACGGCGGGGAGTGGAGGACTGCATAGCGGAAATTATACCAGTCAGGGCGCGGCCCCGGGGTATTTCTCACCTTATGTTAACTCGCGCCTGCCCCCCGCTCGGCCCCCTGGCGCGAGCGGGCCGAGCGGTTCGCGGGCTGTTTGCCCCCGCGGTGTCAAAGGGCCGACGAAAAACGAGACCGGGATGGCACGCTTGCGTGCCCTCCCGGTCTCGTTTTTGTTTCAGTAACAAAGTGGCGCTCAGC
>JBBRZY010000063.1:0-11919 GCA_038252885.1 Anaerolineales bacterium
CATTCTGTTGGGCGACGGCCTGGCCCGCGACGACGATGACCTGCAACAGCAGCAGCGCGCCCATGACCCGGCCGAGCGTGACGGCCGAGGGGGCAGCGTTGATACACAATAGATACCAGCCCACCAACAACAGCAAATGCAGCACCAGGGCCGCGCCGGCCTGCGGCCCACCAGAGAACAGCAGCGAGAGCGCGCTGAAGGCCACGAGCGCCAGGCCGGCCAGCAGCACGGCGCGCGGACCGAGGCGCGGCCGACCACGGCGCAGTCGCAGTTCAAGCAGCCAGAGGGCCAGCGCCGCCGCCGCCGCCAGATCGCTGGCGAACACGACGATGCCTTGATAGAGAAAATAGACCTTGGGCGCGCTGCCCTGCCAATAAAGGTGATACCACCAGAACAGCAGCAGCCCCACGGCCGTTAGCCAGGCGGCCGGGCGCATGCGGGTGAGCGCTGACAGCCACCAGGCGCGGGTGAGGGCAGGCCGCCGCCGTTGGGCCACCAGGGCCGCCAGCGCTAAGGCCAGCACGCTCAGCGGCACGCTGCCCCACCAGAGCGCGGCCGGGCCGGTTGCCCAGGTGGGCGCGGCGAGGGGCAACGGCGACGCGCCGGGAAACTCCCAGGCTTCGACGGTGCCCTCCAGCCAGCGGAACTGCCAGCCAGCCGCCTCTAGCAGCGGGCGGTAGGCCGGGTGCGCCACGAAGGCCCAGCGGACGCCGTAGCGCTGCGGCTGTTCAACAAAAGGCCGGAGGGTTGACACCCCTTGGCTGTGCCAGACGGCGCCATCCAGTGCGCCGAGACCACTGGCGCGCAGCTCGGGCATCTCGCGGGCGGTGTGATAGTCGCCGTCAGGCGTGCCATTGGCGGTGAGGGCGGATAGTCGAGCCATCTGGTCGCCAAAGCCGAAGGTGAAGTAGCGATAGGGCTGCTGGGCGGGCGCGTTGAGGAAGTTGACCAGCGGAGCCATGTCGATCGCGGCCGGCTGCGAGCGTGAGAGGGTGGCATGCCAACCAGCCAGCGCCGACCAGGCCAGCAGTGCGCCGAACAGGCCGAGCACCCAGCCGCGCCGCCGCTGCCGCCACAGGCGCAGCGCGACTGCGCCCGCCACGGGCAGCAAGCAGACCGCCGCCCAGAGCGCGAAGCGGTCGTAGGTGAGCCAGACCCAACTGCCGCCAAACAGCGCGGCCGGCAGGGGCGTGGTGCCGCCGAACCCCAGGACGAACAGCACGACGATCAGCGCGGCCAGGGGCAGGCGCCGGCGGCCACGCCCGCGCCAGGCCACGATCAGCGCGGACGGCAGCACCAGCAACAGGGGGCCGTAGACGGGCCAGAAAAAATACCAGGCCGCCACGCCGCTGGCGAAGAGGTTGTCACGCGAGGCGTGCTCGATGGCGGTTTGCAGCGCTTGACCCCGGCTCCAGACCAGGAAAGGCCATAAAACCAGCGCCACCCCGGCAGCGGACAGCGCCGCCCACAGCGCCAGCCGCGCCGCCCGCACACGCCGCTCGGGCCACGCGCGCGCAACGGCGACTAACTGCCAGGCGACGGCCGCGCCCGCAAAGGGCACGAACAAGAACACGCCGTGATGCGCCGCGCCCGCCACGCCCGCCAGGAGCACGGCCTGCGCCAGAAACAGGCGGCGGCCGGTGCGCGCCCAGGCCGCGCCACGTGACAGCGCGAACAGCACCGTGGTTGTGGCAAACAATGTGGGCAGTTGCCCAAAGGACCAGGCGGCCAGGCTGACGGCCGGCACGGCCACTGCGAACAACCCGGCCAATGCGGCGGCGCGCGGCCCCACGAACACGCCGGCGAAGGCGCGCACGGCCAGCGGGAGGAGCGCCAGCACCGCCAACAGCAGCAGCGCGAAGGCCGCCTCTTCGCTTAGCCCGACGAACGCGCCGGCGTAGGCTTCGCCGCCGGGGGCAAAGTAGCGGATGACGGCTTCGAGCGGCCAGGACAGCAGCGCGATGAGTTGGTGGACGAGCGGCGGATACGAGGCGACCGAGAAGCCGAGATACCAGCGCGGCTCCCACAGGCTGAACCAGGCGTGGCGGTAGTGGTCGGCAAAAAAGATATGGGTGTAGGTGTCGAAGGCGGTGCGCTGAAGCTGAAAGAGCGCGAAGGGCAGGTTGAAGAGCAGGGCCAGGCCGGCCAACGCGCGCTGCGAGAGACGAGACATACGCGGTTGGCTCTGAGGCACAGCGGCCGGCTTAGGCGCGGCCGGCGCGGACGCCGGCGTGCGCCTGCTCGAACAGCGCGAGGTAGCGGGCGCAGGTCTGCTCGACGGTCATGGTTTGCATGACGGCGAGGTTGTGCTGGGTTTGGGCAGTCTGACGGGCGGGGTCGGCCAACAGCGCGGCCAGCGCGTGGGCCAGGGCGGCGGGGTCGCCGGGCGGCACGTAGTCTACAACCAACCGAGCCTCCTCGGCGGCGGCGCGCAAGTCAACCAGTTCGCTGGCGACGACGGCCCGGCCATAGGTGGCGGCGCGGTAGAGCACCGACGACGCGCCGGTGGTCGCCAGGTAGGGCAGCGCCACCACGCGCGCCTGAGCGAAGAGCGCGCGCAACTCGTCTTCGGGGCGCGCTCCTAGCCAGCGCACACCGTGCGGCCCGGCACCGGTGCGGGCCAGGGCGGCACGCTCGAGCGAGTGGGCATAGCCGGGGAAGCGCGGGTGATCGCCGCCGGCGATGGTGAGCGTGACCTGCGGGCGGTGGCGCTGCAGCCGCTCGAAGGCCTCCAACAGGACCGGCAGACCCTTGAAGGGCGCGACTGAGCCGAAGAACAAGATGTCTTCGCGCGGCGGGTCGGGGTAAGGCAAGGCCTCGGGTGAGACGTACGCGCCCAGCGGGAGGTGATGGACCTGGCCGGCGGCGTAGTGCTTTTGCAGCACGCGCTGATAGCGACCGAGCGTTACGCAGACGGCGCCGGCTTGGAGCAGCAAGCGCGTGGCGGTGTGCGCCCCAAAGGCCGTCAGGTGGCCGTTGCGCGCGCCGATGCTGCTGGGGGGTGTGACCTCGAAAATTTGATGCAGGGTGGTGACGAGCGGCAGGCCCAGGCGGCGCGTGACGTAGGGCGTGAGCAAGCCCAGAAAGTTGGCCGGCCGCGACAGGCCGAAGACGGTGTAGCCGAGGTTGAACCAGACCACAGCGGGTTTGGCCGCGCGAATCTGCCGCGCCAGGCGCGCGCCGGCCAGCAGATCGTCGCGCGACCAGCAGCGGCGGACGACGACCGGGCCGGACGGGGCGGTCTGGGTTTCAGGCGCGGGTGTGGTTTGGGCGAGGACGGTGATGGCGCTGAACGCGCCGGTCTGCGCCAGACCCTGGACGATGTTCCAGCCATATTGGCCGACGCCCGTTAGCTCGGGCGGAAAAGGTGAGACCACACATAGATTCATCACGATAGCGGCAGCGGACCTACTTTAATTGCGCGAGTGGAGCCACAACTTGTGGTACATTTTAGACATGTTGGAAGACGAGTCGGCTCCCGCCCAAACGGCCCGCCAGTTGTTCAAGCGGGCCTATCAATTGCAGCAGCGCGGCGCGTTGGCCGAAGCCATGCGGCTGTACAAGCAGTCACTGGCGACCTACCCGACGGCCGAGGCGCACACCTTCCTGGGCTGGATCTACGGGATGCTGCACCGCTACGAAGAGGCCATCGAGCAGTGCCACCACGCCCTGGCGCTCGATGCCGCGTTCGGCAACCCCTACAACGACATCGGCGCGTATTTCATCGAGCTTGGCTGGTGGCGGCAGGCCATCCCGTGGTTTGAGAAAGCCCACGCTGCCCCTAGATACGAAAATCGCGAGTTCGCGCATTTCAATTTGGGCCGGGTGTATGTGCATCTGGGCCAATCACAGCGCGCGGCCGAGTGTTTCGCGACGGCGCTGAAGCTCAACCCCGACTATGATCAGGCGCGGCAGGCCTTTCGGCTGGCGCTGGGCCGGATGAATTAGCGTACAAGTCCTCGAAACGCGCCACGGTTTTTTCTAACCCAAACTGGGCGCGCACCACCGCCTGGCCGGCCTCGGCCAAGGCCCGGCGCTTATCTCCATCGCGTAACAACTCTAACAAGACCTCGGCCAACTCGGCCCCGCCGGCCGCGACCTGGCCCACTGCGGGCAGCACCCCGACGGGCGTGCCGACGATGGGCAGGCCGCACGCCGCCGCCTCCAGCACGGCCAGACCCTGCGCTTCGTGGCGCGAAGCCTGCGCGAACAGCGCGCCGCCAGCATACCACGCCGGCAAATGGGGGTGCGGTACTGCCCCAACGAAACGCACAGGCCAGCCGGCGGACAAGGCCTGCAACTCGGCGCGCAAGGCGCCCTCGCCGGCCAACACCAACTCGGCGGCCGGGTGGGCGGCGGCCACGCGGCGAAAGGCGCGCACCAACTGCGCCTGCCCCTTGACCGGCGCGAGCGACCCGACGGTGACGACACGGGCGTTGTCGGCCGACTGGGCGGGCGGCGTGAAGCGCGTGAGGTCGACGCCCAAGGGCGCGAGGTGGACGGGGCGATCGAGGCCGTGGGACTGGAAGTAAGCCGCGGCCCGCTCGACGTAGTAGCGCGAGCCGGCCGTGAGCACGGCGGCCTGGCGGGCGGCGGCGCGCACCAACCGGCCGCGCCCCGGCCAGAGCAGCAGGCCGTAGTTGATATCCGGCAGGCGGCTAAGCTCGCCGCCGGCCAGCGAGAGCACCAGCCGCACGCCCAAGCGCCGCGCTGCCCAAGCCGCGACCCAGCCCGGCTCATCGAGCCAAAAGGCGTGCAGCGCATCGAAGCGACCGCGCTGGTGCTCGGCGGTGATGGCGCTGACCGCCCTGCCCCACAGCGCCAACGCGCGCACGCCCAGATGTTTGCGGCCGTTGAGCGCGTGGACGGTCGCGCCGTAGACCGGGTACGTGCCACCGCGCTCAGGCCAGCGCAACGTGAAGACATGCACCTCGGCCTGCTGCGCGAGCACGCGCACGTGGTCGAGCAGCGCGGGTATGCACCAATCCTGCTCGTCGGCGGAGAAGCCGGGAAGGATCAGCCCGATCTTCATGGCAGCCCGTCGCTGGCGGCGCGGCGGCGGTAGACGTCGGTACGGCCATAGATAGCGTCGTCCACCACGCCGGCCGGCACATATTCGGCCGCCAGCCAGGCGTTGATCTGGCCGCCCATTGATGCGGGGCCAGCGGGCGCGGCGAGGACGGCCGCCGTGCGGGCATCCACCAGCACAACGTCGGGTGCGATCTGCGCCAGCGTGACGGTCAGCGGGAGGGTCACGCCGGAGACAGGCGTGGTGGCCGCGCTGAGGGGGTAGTACCAGGTGGTGAACGGCAAGTCGGTGAAGCCGAACCAATAGGTGTGCAGCCCAAGCACAGATGGGAACGGCGCGGGCGCGGCGGCTTCGACTCGCGTCCGCAGCGCGGTGACGTATTGGTCGTAGGGCGTGGTGACGGCGGCGCTTTGATCGAGACGCGCCCAGTGCGCCAGGCCCTCAACGGCGACCGCCGCGCAGACGAGCAGCAGCAGACCTTGCAGCCAGGCCCAGCGCTTGAGGCGCGCGTAGCGCCACACGGATACTAGCCCCCAGGCGACGGCCAGCGCCAGCAGCGGCAGGAACAAGAGCAGGTAGTTGGCGACTTTGGACGTGATGAGCACGGCCATGAGGGCCGGCAGCAGCGCCAGCGACCAGGCCAGCGCGGCGGCGGCAAGGCTGCGGCGGGCGCGCAACACCAGCGCCACGGCGGCCAGCGGCCCAACGGCCGCCACCAGCCACAGACCGGGCCGCAGCCAGGTGCGCCAATCGGCGGCGTCGAGGCCTGGCCCATAGCGCAGCGGCTCAGTCAGCAGGTTGGTCAAGTACCACGCCACATGCGGCTGCGCTAGCAAGTTGGTGTATTGGGTCAACTGCCCGACCCAATCGTTCCAGTTGCTAAGCACAAAGAGGTGATAGGGCAAACTAACGAGGCCCGCGCCCGTGGCGAAAGCGGCCAGCACGGCAGCGGTCCAGCGCCAGGCGCGGCGCGTGGCCCCGTGGTAGACCAGCGCCGCGCCAAGCGCCACCAGCCAGAACCAACCGTAGATGTGCGCCAACCCGGCCAGCCCGCCCAGCGCGCCCGCCAACGCGGCCCAGGCCACGGCGCGCCACCGGCCGAGGGGGCGCACGCGGGTCAGCGCCAAGCAGGCCGCCAAACCAAACACCGGCACGGCGATGTCGTAGCGCGCGAGGCGAGCCAGATCGACCAGCAGGATGCCGCTGGGCCGATAGAGCGTCAGCCCGGCCGTGCGGGTGAGCAGCAGACCGCCCACGGCCAGCAACCCGACCGACGCGCCCAACAGCCGCCGCCCGAGCGCGAACGTGAGGGTGAGGACGAGCAACCCCAGCAGCACACTGGTGAGACGCGCCTGCCACAGCCCCACCCCACCGAGGCGAAACACCAGCGACTGCAACAGGGGATATAAGGGCATGAAGCCAAAGGCATGCTGCCTGACACCCAGGTAGCCGCCTTGGATGTCGGTGCCAAACACGCCCTGGGTCGCCAGCTTCCAACTGGTGGAAGCAATCCAGGCCTCGTCTTCGTAGGCGCGCGGCACGACCGCCAGGTGGTGCAGCTCTAGCAGCCAATAGGTGAGGAGGGCCAGCAGCGCCCCGGCCTGGACGAGCATCCGCTTGCGACTAGCGGCCATCGGGGCTCCACAGACCAGAGTAGTGGCGTGGGAGCGAGGGCGTGAGGCGGGCCTTGAGGTCTGGCAGCCACAACGCGCGCACGCGGCGCAGACTTAGCCCAGCGCCGATGAAAGCTTCCTGATCGGCCCGGTCGAGGTAGCCACGCGTGGGCCACAGGAACGCCGAGAGGCCGTAGCGCGACTGATACTCCGCTTCTAACGCGGCCACGGCGCGGGCCTTGCGGCGCGGGTCGCCAAACACTTGCAGGCCCAGCGCGATCAGCCGGCCGCCGGGGGCCACGAGCGCCTGCGCCTGCCGCAGGGCCGACGCCGGGTCAGGGAAGAAGGCCAGGCAGCGATTGACAATGACGAGATCGTATTCGGTGGGCAGCACGCTCAGGTCACGCAGATCGAGCTGGATGGGCAGCCAACGCTCGGCGTAGAACTGAGCGGCGCCGAGGCCGTCAAACGGATCAGTAAACGGGTCAACACCAGTGACGGTGTGGCCCCAGGCCGCGAGGTGATGGCTGAGCCAGCCGTTGTACGCGCCGAGGTCGAGCACGCGCAGCGCCCGGCCAAAGGGGGTGACGCAGCGGACTAGCGCGAGGTCGGACTGGCGCTGCTGCCACTCGCGGTCGCGCTGCACGGCGGGGCCGCCCGGCAGCAAGGGATAGGCGGCCGGGTCGAGCAGGCGACGGCCGAGGCGCGTGCGGTAGTCTTCCAGCGCCGGCAGAAAGCGCGCCAACTGCGCGGCGAACGCGGGGGTCACCAGGCGCACCACGCCGCCCGCAGTGCTGAAGGCGTGGCCGGCGGCGCAGACCCAGGCGGCCGAGTCGAGTGGGCTATGACAGGTCGGACACAGGTAGGGCAATTGGTTCCCGGCTGAAGGGCCGGCTCCACAGCGCATAGATCAGCAGCAGCGCCCACTGCGTGGCGGCGCTGGCCCAGGCCGCGCCCAGGGCGCCGAGCGCGGGCAGCCACCAGGCATTCAGCGCCAGGTTGAGGAGAATGCCCGCGCCGTTGGCGGCCACGACCCACAGCGCCCGGTCGGCCTTGAAGAGCGCATAGATGACGGGCAGATAAAAGTAAAGCGGCAGGACGAAAAGCGCGCCCGCCAGCAAGTAGGCCGGCGGGAAGTCGAGCGCGTAGACATGGCGCAGCGCGAACGCGGCCAGAGGGAGGCCCACCGCCACGGCCGCGAGCCCGACCACCCCGAGCTTGAGTGACAGCCCCAGGATGGCGCGGTAGCTGAGGCGATAGAGGCTCTTGACGAACGGCACCAGCACGAAGGCCGCCACCGACTGCAAATAAATCATCAGGTTGCTATAAATCTGGTAGTGGCCGACCACCTGGGGCGACAACCAGGCCGTCACCGCGTACAGGTCCACGCGAGATTGCAGCAGCCCGCTGAAGCCGAGCAAGAAGAACGGCCAGGCGCGGCGCAGCCAGCCCAGGTCGAAGCGACCCACTAGGCGCCGGCCGACCGCGTGCCGGTAGCGCCAGGCGTAGACGCCCGCCTCGACCGCGTTGGCGGCGATGAAGGTCAGCAGCAGCGTGTCGAGCGTGAGGGCGGAGCGCAGCACCACCACCGGCAGCACCAGCAGCGTGACGGTGAGCACTTCCACCGCCAGGCCAAAGGCAAAGTCGCGCCGGTAGAGGATGAAGACCTCAAAGGCCTGGGCCATGACCAGCACCACGGCCAGCAGCGCCACTAGCAGCCAGCGTTCCAGCCCGTAGCCGAAGAAAGCCAGCGCCACGCCCGCCACCAGCAGCAGCGCCAGCCGCGTGAACAGGCTGGTCTGCCAAGCCGCGGCGAGGGTGGCCGGGTTGCGGGCGAACTCACGCAGCACATGATCCTTGTTGCCCCACACGACGATGTGGCTGATGAGCTGGGCGACGAGCAGCACGCTGACGTACTGGCCCCATAGCGCCGTGCCGGTCGGGGGCGAGGCAGCCAGGCGCACCACCAGCACCGACACCACTGGGCTGAACAACGGCACCAGCAGGCTGTTGGCCGAGTTGGTGAGGACGACCGCCAAGCGCTTGCGCACCTGCGGCCGGGTCAGCAGCGCCCGCCCGCGCGCGACGAGGCTGGTCACGGCGCACCCACCGCGAAGAGTTGATAATCGCCATATTGCGCCAGCGGCTCTAGCCCTGGGCCGGCGCGCAGCCAGTGGTAGTTCGCCTCGAGCGGGTGGCCGGCCCACTGTGTCTCGGCGTTGGCGACATCGAGCAGCAGATAGGTCGGGGCGGCGTCGGCCAACAGCACGGCCAGGTCGGCCTCAGTCAGCGCCCACAACTCGTGCGTGTCCAAGCGGCTGTAGTGCTTGAAGGTCAGCGTCTGCCCGAAGGTGAGCAGGCGCGCACCGGCGGCCGTCTGCGCTTCGACGGCGGTCACCAGCGCCAGGTCGCCGTTCTTGCGGTCGATGAAGCTGCGCGAGAGCTGCCAGCCGCCGTAGGCCATCCAGGCCAGCCCGGCCAGCGTCACGGCCGCGACCAGCCAACGCAACCGTCCGCTGCGCCAGTGGGCCGCCGCCACGATGCCGGCCGCGGCCAGGATGGCCAGCGGGGGCAGCGTTGCGAGGCCGAAGCGGAAGTTCTGCCAAGGCGCGCCAGCGTGAAAGCCAAGCACCAGCAGCGGCCACCCGCCGAGCAGGCCCAGCACCAAAGCCGAGCGGCGCGCCCGCCAAAGGCGAGCCAGCCCCGGCAGCAGGAATAGCGCCAGCAGCGGCGTGAAGTAGTAGGGATGCAGCGGCAGCGCGGCGTAGTACAGACCGTTCGGCAGCCGGTAGCGCTGGAAGCCGTCGGCAGTGACGAATTCGCGGCGGAGGGCATTGAGCGGGCTCCAGCTATAGACTTCTAGGTCCACGGCAAAGGCGCGGCTGGCGTTGGCCGGCACAGGGCTGAGGAGCGAGGCAATCAGCGGCGACAGCACCACGCTCGTGACGACGGCCGCCGCCAATGCTTGGGCCAACGCGGCCTTCCACTGAGTCCGCGCCATCATCCACAAGCGCGCCAACGCCACCAGCGCAATCGGAATCGCCGGCAGTGCGAACGCCCACCGCGTGAGGACGGCGTAGGCCATGGCCCCGGCACTGAGCAACAGCCAGCCCGCGCGGCCAGTGCGGAAGTAGCGCGCCAGCGCCCAGGCGCCGAGCGTGGCGGCGGCCAAACCGGGGGCGTCGGCCATGACCACGATGCTCGACTGCCACAGTTGCGGGTGGAGGGCCACCAGCAGCCCGGCCAGCAGCGGCCCAGCCAGTGCCCAGCGGCTGTTCGCCTCAACTGGCCACAGCGCGGGCCACAGGGCGCACGCCAGCAGATAAGTGAGGGCCGGCACAGCCGCGCCGCACAGCAGGCTGACCCATTGGGCCACGGCCGGCGCACTGCCGGCGACGAGGCCGGCCGCTACGATCAGCAGCGGATAACCGGGCGGCCAAAAGGTCGGCGGCCAGGGCTGCCCGCTGGCCAGCGCCGTGCGCAGCGGCCCAACGGCGTAGTCGTAGTAGGCAAATGGGTCTTGCCCATACAAGCCGTCGAACGGATAGGCGACGAGGGTGTGGGCGCGCGTGACCAGCGCCAGGCCGAACAGGGCCAGCGCCCAGGTCGCATCGCGGCGGAACAGGCGCGTCACCATTGCAGCACGTACACCTGCACCAGCAGGCCGTCGAAGTCGGTTAACTCGGCCACCTGGCGCGCGTGGTGGGCGGCCATGAAGGCCCAAAATTGATCCACGCGCGGCGGCGACTCGGGCTCAAGCATCTCGGCCGTCAGCAGCCCGTCGGCCAGCGAGGGGTGCATCAGCACGACGGCGGGGTGGGCCAGCTCGAGCGCGGCCGTGAACGAGATGGGCGCGTAGGCGCGGGTGCCGGCCTGCCGGAAGGGCAAAAAGATCGAGCGGAAATTTGACTCAGGCAGGCCGAACCAATATTGCGGCGGCGCGAGCACGTTGCCAGGCACGGTCGGCAGCGCGGCGCGCAATGCGGCGAAGAACACGGTGGGTGAGGGGCGCGCGGCGGCCAACTGCTGCTGGACGGCGACGCCGCCCGCCGCCTGGGCCACGAGCACCATGAAGGCCATCGTCAGCAGCGCCTGCCCCCAGCGTGGCGCGCGCCGCCAGACGACCACCGCCACCCAGGCCAGCGCCACCGCCCACAGCGGCAGCACTGAGATCAGATAGTAGAAGCGTTTGAGGTTCTCGAACACGGCCAGCAGCAGCGGCAAGGTCAGCGCCGAGACGACCAGCCACAGCGCGCGGGCGTCGCCACGCCGCCAGGCGCGCCAGGCCAGCCAGCCGAGGGCAAGCGGCACGCCGAGGACGACCAGCCAGAAGCCGAGGCGCAGAAGGGTGCCGGGCTGATTGAGGCCTAGAAAGTAGCGGTGCGGCTCAGCGAGCAGGCTAGTGAGGAAGAAGCGCGGCTCCCAAATTTCGTAGCGGCCGATGTGACTGCGGGCCTGGCCCAAGAAGTCTGGCCAGTAGACGAGGCAGACCGCGCCCCAGGCCAGCACGGGGGCCGCCGCGCCGGCGATGAGCCTCAGCGCGCCGCGCCAGCCGCTGCGGGAGGTGAGCGTCAGCACCAGCAGCGCTACGCCCCACATCGCGCCGACGAGGTTGGCGAGCGTGGCCAGGCCGGCTAGCAGCCCAGCCTCGGCCAGGGTCCAACGGCCAGGGCGGCGTTGATGCCGCATCCAGACCAGCAGCGCCGAGAGGCCGAGCACCGGGACGAGGATGTCGTAGCGGGCGATGCGGGCGACGTCGAGCAGGGGCAGGCCGCTGCCGAGCAGCGGCAGACCGCTGGGGGTCCATTGCCAGGCCAGCGCCAACGCGGCGGCCAGCGCACCGACCGCCGGCCCGGCCAGCCGCTGGCCGAACGCAAAGGTTAGCGCCAGGGTGAGTGCGCCGAGCGCCACGGGCAGCCAGCGCGCCTGCCACAGCCCAAGCCCGGCGGCGCGGACCACCAGCCCTTGCAGCACCGCCATCAGCGGCGGCACTTCCAAGTAGACCAACTCTTGCTGGTGCATGCCGGTGAACATATCGGCCCCAAACACGCCGTGCGTGACGAGCTTGTAGCCCGACGCGAGAATCGAAGGCTCGTCGACGTGGATGGGTGGGAACTGATCGAGCTTCCACAAGCCTAGCCCCCAGAACAGCGCCACCAACGCCAGCGCCGTGATGCGCGGGGCGTGCGGCCGGAACCTGGCCCACCAACCACGCAGCGCCGCGAACGGCCGCGCCTCGGCGCGTAGGCTGCCCCACATGGCCAGCCCCCACAGCAA
>JBBRZY010000064.1:0-11898 GCA_038252885.1 Anaerolineales bacterium
ACCGGGTCGTTGATGTGCTTGAGCATGATGCTCATGGCCGATTCGCCAACGAACGGCGGCTGCCCGGCGGCCATCTCGAACATAGTGACACCCAGGGCGTATATGTCGGACCGGCTGCTCGGGCGCTGGCCCCGCACCTGCTCAGGTGAGATGTATTGGGCGGTGCCAATGACGGTGCCCGTGGCCGTCTGGTTGGCGCTGCCCATGATCTTGGCGATGCCAAAGTCCATCAGCACCGCCTGCCCCTGCGGGTTGATCATCACATTGGCTGGCTTGATGTCTCGGTGGACCAGGCCGCGCGCGTGGGCGTAGTCAATCGCCTCCGAGACATGGATCGCGAGGGTCAAGAGCTCGTTAATGGGCAGGCGCTGGTTAGCGCCCGCCAGCCGGCGCAGGCGGGTGTGCAGCGTCTCGCCCGGCACGAACTCCAAGACCATGAAGTAGGTCGGGCCATCGTTGTCGAAGTCGAAAACCTGGATGATGTAGGGGTGGCGGAACTGCGCCACCGTGGCCGCCTCCGCCTCGAAGCGGCGCACGAACTCGGGGTCGCCCGTCAGGTGGGCGTGCACCAGCTTGACCGCCACCGTGCGATGCAGGTTGGGGTCGTTGGCGCGATAGACCGATGACATGCCGCCTTGCCCCAGCAGCGACTCGATCTTGTAGCGGCCCCCGAGCGTTTGCCCAATCCAGTTGGTTTCGGTCATTCAGCGCGCCCCTATGGGCACCCCAGGAGGGCGCAGGCTTGCGTGGCCGCCGCGTTCGCGGTTGCCGCAAACGTGGTGCCGATCGCCCCAGCGGTGGCTTGTAACGCCTCAGTCGCAGGCAGCGCCTGAGTGGCCGGTGGCTGCACCGAGCCAATTGGGCGCACGGTGGGCGGCACCGGCGTGTTCGACGCATTGGCATCGGGCGTGCCGGTGGCGGTGGGCGCCACGGCCCCGGCCGGCGGCGCGGCGGGCACGGTGTCGGCGTTGAAGCGGCGGATGACGATGTTGTCCGCGTCCAGGCGGGCTGTGGCGGCGTCTTCGTGCGTCTCGAGCACATAGCCTACGTCGCCGGCGGCGAAGCTGCCATCAACCAGCGTGACCAGGCCAGTGCCGTTGATCGAGAACGTGAGGTTCGGCCCCTGCGCATCGATCCGCAGCGTAACCGGGTCGCCGTTGGTGGGGATGGCGGCGTTCTGGCCGGAGGCCAGGGTGGTGAACTCACCTAGCAGCCGCTTGGCGACCAGGAAAGTCTGGTTCACCGGATTGACGAAGGCGGCATAGTAATTGTCGGGGGTGAGCTGCCGGAACGCCACGCCGTACCGGAACTGCCCGCTGGCGGCTGAAGCCGAGACAATTGTTTCCAGCGAGAAGTCTGAGAAAGCGCCCGGACGGGCGGCCAGCAGCACGACCAGCGGTGCGCTGAGGTCGAGCCGGTACTGCCCTGGGTCCTGGTAGCCGGCGATGCTGCTATCGGCCTGGATGGTCGGCCAGCCGCTGGCGCGGTCGCTGAAGTCGTCTTGAAACAGGATGCTGTTGTCGGCCGTCGGCGGCGGCGTGTTGGTATCGGCCGGGGCAACGGCTTGGCCTTGGGTGGCCGTGGCGGCGGGGGCCACCTTGGTGGGCGTGGCGGTAGCGCTGGCAGCTTGCTTGCACGCGCTCAGGACTAAAGCGGACAGCAGCAGCGCCGCGACACTGGCATTCAAACGGTTCCGAAGTTGGGGGGGCACCATGATCGTCTCCTCTGACTGGCTAGTTCGGCGTCCACAGCCAGGTGTTGGCAAAGGCGCAGTGGGTGTTGCCGCTGCGGTTAAGCGCCACGAGCGCCACAAAACCGCGTTCCAATTGACTGTCGTTCCATTGGCCGATCTGCACGCCGTTGGTGTAGATCGTGAAGATCGTGCCTTGGGCCTTGACGGTCAGGCGGTTGGTCGTATCGTTGGCCGAGCTGAAGTTGGGGTCAATGCCGCGGGCATACATGTCGTCAATCGAAGTCACCTCGCCGTCGCGCATGACCGTGAAGCCGGCGTAGCCATTGGCGGCGCGCGTGATAATGACGAGGTATTGGTTGAGCGCGTCTTGGTTACCATCCGAGCGCAGCACCACCCCGCAGCCGCTCTCGCCATAGAGCGTATTCCAGGTGATATCAGCCGAGACCACAAAGTCGGTCACCACGGTCGCCACGAAGCGGTTGGCGTAGTCATAGGACTCAAAGCCCTCGATGTCGAGCGACACCGGCGGGTGAATCCACCGCACCCGGCCAGCGTTGGGGTCTACGCCGTAACGTGGCAGTTCGGCCAGGATGGGCGCGACGGCCGTGGCGGTCGCGGCCAGGTTCGCCAGCTCTTGGGCCTGCTTGGCGGCCTCAGTCGCCGCCGCGTCAAGCACGCTTTGGTTGCTGCCCGGCACAGGCGTGTTGGTGGGCGCGCCTTCGACCGTGGGCGTGGCGGTGGCCACGGGCGTCTTGATTTGGGCGGCCGTAGCCGTCTCGACCACTGAGCTGGCCAAAGCCTGCACCGTGGCGTCGCGGTCAGAGACCCCGCCAAGGCCGCCGACACTGGGCAGGTCACAGGCCAGCGCCGCCGCCAGCAAGGCCGCGAACGCGACGGCGATTGGCGGCAGCCAGCGCCGGCTGGGGTACTTCGGAACGAGCGAACGACCCATAGTTACACCACGTCCTTGCGCTTTTGCAAGATCAGGATAAGCACGAACAACACCCCACTGTAGACAAGCTGGGCAAACCAAGTACCAATAATCTTCGGGTAATACAGAGTCGGATCATTCTTGTCCACAAACGTCCAGCCGAAGTCACGGTTGATTTGCAAGATCAGCGACTCGGCCTTGCCCGCCGCCGATTCGCGCGCCACCTGCCAGACCGTCAGGTCTTGCTGGTGCTGAATCGCACCGGCCTGGTAGTCCTGCAACTCGGTTTGGTAGGCGGCAACTTCATCTTGGTAGGCCTGCACCTCCACCCGGTAGTCGGCGAGCTGCGCTTCGTAACCAGCCTGAATTTGATCGACCTCAGCTTGCCAGGCGCGGAGCGCGGCAAAGTAGTCCGCCATCGCAATCTGGTCGGCCTGATCTTCAGGTTCCACCGGCTGCGGCGGCAGCACGGGCTGCGCTGGCTCAGCCGGGGCGGCATTGGTGGGGCCGGCGGGTGGGTCACCCGGCGCGGTCGGCTTGGGCTCATCGATCTTGGGGTCGTAGAACCGGCCAACGCCGGGGAAGTTGCACTCTGGGAAGATGGCGACGCCCAGGCAGCGGCAGCCCTGGGTCGCTTTGTCTTCAAGCGTCATGACGTTACGCACGTCATCGGGCAGCGCCCAGCACACGTCGCCGGCCACGTCGCTGCCGACGCCGGTGACGCTCATGAGCGACTCAAACGCCCAGCGGGTGGTGGTCAGGGCGCTGACGTAGGTGCCCGCCCCCGGCAGCGCAATCAGCGCGCCGCCCAGCACAATCTGCGGGATCATCATGACGATGACGAGCAGCGAGGCCGAGTTGGCGTTAGGCGCCAGGGCCGAGGCAAACAGGCCCAGCATCATGCCGGCCATGGTCGAAAGCGTCAGCGTCACATAGACCAGCCCGAGGTCGAGCAGCGAGCCGGGCATCTGGAAGGCCAGATAGTGGATGAGGACGAAGGCGAACGTCTGGTACAGCGCCAGCAGCGCCGCCACCCAAATCTTGCTGACCACATACGGCAAGATTTTCAGGTTAACCAGGCGCTCGCGTTTATAAATTTCGGCCTCTTTAACGATCTCGCGCATTTGGCCGATGCCGCCCACCAGCACGCCGTACAGCGCCAGCAGGAAGAGAGTAATCATCACATTCGGCACATTGCCGAGCGGCCCGGTGGTGAACGGATTGCGGCCCAGCAGGAAGGCCAGCACCACATCGAGCAGGCCCACCAGGGGCGGCACGAACAGCAGCAAGAAGAGTGTGAAGCGGTCACGGAGCAGGATGTTGACGTTGCGGGTCGAGAGGATGAAGAACTGCCGCAACTGTGACACCTGCTTGGGGCGGCGCGGGCGGGCCTTGGCCGGCACTTGGGCCGGGGCAACGGGCTGGCCCGTTGGCCCGATACTGTGGCCCTGCTCGGTCAGCGGCTGGGCCACATACTGTTGATAGGCGGCGTGCTGCTGATAGCGCTTAGCCCACTCGGCAGGCGTGCCGGCGCTGGCGTCGTCGAGGATGGCGTAAATCTGATCAAACTCCATCTCGTCGGCGCGGCGGTCGCGCTCCGAGCGGTATTTGTCGAAGTAGGCCAAGGCCTCATCAGGCGGGCCGTACCACGCCAGAAAACCGCCGCGCGCCAGAAAGACCACCTTGTCGGCCAGCATGACGTTCTTGGTGGCGTGCGTGATCAGGATGATCGTGCGGCCCTGGTCGGCCAGGCGGCGCATGAGCTGCATCAGCGCGGTTTCGGTGCCCGGGTCGAGGCCCGAGGTCGGCTCGTCCAGAAAGAACAGGCCCGGCTTGGTCAGCAGTTCCACGCCAATTGAAACGCGCTTCTGCTGGCCGCCGCTCAGGCCACTGATCTGGACGTCCTTGCGGTGGGTCAGGTCCAGGTCGTCCAGCACTTCCATCACGCGCTGGTGACGTTCCTTCGAGGTGGTGTCCGGCGGCATGCGGAGTTGGGCGGCGTAGTCCAGCGCCTGAAAGATCGTCAACTCCATGTGGATGATGTCGCGCTGCGGCACGAAGCCGATGTCGTAGCGGATGGCGTCGAAGTGACGGTACACGTCAATGCCATTGACGTAGACCTTGCCGTGCGTGGCCGGGCGGTAGCCGGCGATGGAGTCGACCAACGTCGACTTGCCGCCGCCCGATTGGCCGACCACGACGATGAACTCGCGCGGCTGGATCGAGAACGAGATGTTTTGGAGGATGTTGAGGTCTTTGCGGACCCACTTGTTGAGCCCGACCACATCCACCCGCAAGCCGCGGCTCTCATCGTAGCGGTCGAGGCCGTCTGCGCCCAACACGAAGCGGTAAGGGCCGACGCGAATCTGGTCGTTGGGCTGAAGCCAGACTTCGCTTTCGATGCGCTGGCCGTTGACGAACGTGCCGTTCGAGCTGCGCAAGTCGCGCACGCGGATGCGCGTGCCCACCCGCTCGAGCTGGGTGTTAAAGCGCGAGACCTGCGGCGCGTCGAGGCGGATGTCGTTGCTGGGGTCGCGGCCCAGTTGCAGCACGTTGCGCTCATCAAACTTAATGGCCACGATGGCCGACGGGCGCGACGCCACCGGCGCCATGAAGCGCAGCGTGACGATGGTGCCGGGGTCCTGGCTGCCAAAGCGCAGCAAGTCGCCGTGCTGCAGCAACCGCGGTCCGGGCAGCGCGCGGCCTTCAAAGAACACCGGGTTGCTCGCCGCCGGCAGCGTGACGATGGTGTAGCCGTCGGGCGTGCGCTCCAGGCGGGCATGCTGGCGCGAGACGATGGGCGAGCTGATCTGAATATCGTTGCCATCTGCGCGGCCGAGGGTGTAGATGGGCTGCGTCAGGTCAATGGTGCGCGTGGCCACGCCGTTCTGCTCGATGACGAGTTGCGGCGCGGGGCCAGTCCCGCCGCCGCTCGGGCGCATGAGACCCAAGTCGCTAATGTCGCCCATGAGGGTGGCCGGCGGGCTGCCAGGCGCGGCGGGCTGCTGGGGAGGCGTCACCGGGCGGCGCGGCTGTTGCGGTTGCTGCGGCGGGGGCGCGGCGGCCGCCGGCGGCGGGGCGTAGTTCTGCGCCGGGGGCGGCGAATACGTCGGCGGCGGTGAGTAGGCGGCGGCGGGGGGGATCCCGGCGGCCCCCCCCTCAAACACTGTGGCGACGGGCCGCGCCGCCGGGCCTTCGACCATCAATTCGATGTTTTGTCCGAGCGTCACCCGGTCGCCCGGCGCCAGTCGGCGAGCCGCAGTTAGACGCTCACCGTTCACATAAGTGCCGTTACTGCTGCCCAGGTCTTCCACCACCAGCGCCTCACCGGACAAACTAAGCTGCGCATGCTGGCGCGATACGCCGGCGCCCTCAATTGAAAGCTGGTTGCCGGGGTCGCGTCCCATGGTATATGGGAACTGGTCCAGGGGGTAAACTTGACCTGGATTTGGCCCCCGGCGTAGAATCAGTCTATAAATCGGGCCAGGCATCAACAGGACTCCTTCGTTACTGGCGTCATTGCCAAAACTACATTAATGTAAGCTACAATCAGGCCCGCACACACGGGACTAGGGATCGTAGTATACATGAGGGCGGAGGCCTCCGCCACAAGACAGCGTGCCGAGTCGGCCCAGAGGGGGCCGGGGGAAGCAGGTTAGCAAGTGGAGTTGTACTTATGACTGGTATGCTGACGGATGACAAATTCCCTCCGCCCACCCTGCTCGACTTGCTGCGCCTACGGGCGGGCGAGAAAGGCCAGGACCTGGCCTACCGCTTTTTGGCTGACGACCCGGCCACCGCTGCCGACACGGTCACCTACGCCCAACTCGACCAGCGCGCCCGGGCCATCGCCGTTTGGCTGAAGCAGCACGCCGCCGTCGGCGCACGTGCCCTCCTGCTCTATCCGCCCGGCCTCGAGTACATTGCCGCCTATTTCGGCTGTCTTTATGCCGGGGTGGTGGCCGTGCCAGCTTACCCGCCGCGCCTGAACCGCCCCATGCCGCGCTTGCAGGGGATTGTGGCCGACGCCGAGGCCACGGTCGCCTTGAGCACCACCAGCATCCTCAGCAGCCTGGAACGCCGCTTCGCACATGCGCCCGACCTGGCCGCGTTGCGCTGGCTCGACACCGGCCGCATGTCGCTCGAAGCGGCCGACGGCTGGCAGCGGCCCAACATCTCTGGCGACACCATCGCCTTCTTACAGTACACCTCCGGTTCCACGAGCGCCCCCAAGGGCGTCATGGTGACCCAAGGCAACTTGATCCGCAACCTGACCATGATCCAGGCCGGGTTCCAAATGGAAGCGTACGAGCGCGGCGTGTTCTGGCTGCCAAGCTACCACGACATGGGGCTGATCGGCGGCATCCTCGAGCCGATGTACTTGGGCGGCTCGTCCACGCTGATGTCACCGGCGGCCTTTTTGCAGCAGCCCGGCCGCTGGCTGCAAGCCATCACCGACTATTCGGCTACCGGCTCACCCATCATCAGCGGCGCGCCCAACTTTGCCTATGCTTTGTGCGTGGACAAGATCACGCCGGAGGAGCGCGAAAAACTCGACCTGAGCCGCTGGCGCATCGCTTTCTGCGGCGCTGAGCCGATCCGCCCAGAGGCGCTGCAACGTTTTTCCAACGCTTTTGAGCCGTGCGGCTTCAAGCCCGAGGCCTTTTACCCATGCTACGGGCTGGCCGAAGCCACGCTGCTGGCGGCCGGCGGCCACGGCGCGGGGCGCATCACCACCCTCAGCGTGGCGCGCAAAGCGTTGGAACAAAACCGAGTCGTCGCCAGCCCTTTAACCGCGAGCGAGCCCGGCCCTGACCAGCAAGTGCTGGTGAGTTGCGGCCGCGCCATCCTCGACGAGCGCCTGCTGATCGTCAACGCCGAGAGCAAGACCATCAATCAGGAAGACGAGGTCGGCGAAATTTGGCTGGCGGGCGGCAACATCACCGTCGGTTACTGGCGGCGGCCGGTCGAGACGGCCGAGTACTTCGGCGCGCGGCTGGCGAACGGCGACGGGCCGTTCCTGCGCACCGGCGACCTGGGCTTCTTGCATGACGGCCAGCTCTACGTCACCGGGCGCTCGAAAGACCTGATTATCATTCGCGGTCGCAACCACTACCCGCAAGACATTGAGCAGACCGTCGAGCACTGCCACCCGGCGCTGCGCGTGGACAGCGGCGCCGCCTTCTCGGTCGAGGTGGAGGGCGAGGAACGGCTGGTCGTCGTCTCGGAAGTGGACCGGCATTACCAGAAGCCGGTGATTGGCGAGGTGGTGGCGGCGGTGCGGCAGGCGCTGGCCGTGCACCACGAATTGCAACTGCACGCGCTGGTGCTGATCAAGACCCTGAGCATCCCCAAGACTTCCAGCGGCAAGATTCAGCGCCACGCCAGCAAGAACCTGTACCTTAACGGCGGGCTAGAGATTGTCTCGGAGTGGCACGCCGACCGTGACGCGCAGCCGGCGGGCGACAGCGCGCCGGGGCTGCCGGCGTTGAAAGCCGCGCCCGCGCCGCCTGTGCCGCACGCCAGTCCCGAAGCGCTGGCGCTGGCCGCCTCGATTGAAGCCTGGCTGCTAGATCGCGTGTCCAAGCGCCTGAGGCTGCGCCCCGCGCTGATTGACCTGGAGCGGCCGTTCGTGGAGTACGGGTTAGATTCGGCCCAGGCCGTGAGCCTGGCCGGCGAGTTGGGCGTGTGGCTCAAGCGCACCGTGCCCCCCACCCTGGCCTGGGATTACCCGACCATCCGCCTGCTTGGGCGGCACCTGGCCGGCATTGAAGATGAGCCGGAGCCGCCGCCCGCCGAAAGCGGTGGGGCCGCGCCCCAGCCGGTGGAGCCGATTGCCATCATCGGCCTGGCCTGCCGCTTCCCCGGCGCGCCCGACGCTGAGGCGTTTTGGGCGTTGTTACGCGATGGCGTGGATGCCATCTCCGAAGTGCCGGCTGACCGTTGGCCGATTGACGACCTGTACTCGCCTGAGCCCGGCAAACGCGGCAAGATGAGCACGCGCTGGGGCGGCTTCTTGGAACACGTCGACCTGTTCGACCCGCACTTCTTCGGCATCTCACCGCGCGAGGCGTCGCGCATCGACCCGCAGCAGCGCTTGCTGCTCGAAGTGGTGTGGGAAGCGCTAGAGAACGCCGGCCTGCCGCCGGACCAACTGGCGGGCAGCCAAACCGGCGTGTTTATGGGATTGAGCAGCTACGACTACTCGCGGCTGCTGTTCGTAGACCCGGACCGCATTGACGCCTACACCGGCACCGGTAACGCCCACAGCATCGCGGCCAACCGGCTGTCGTACTCGTTGGACCTGCGCGGGCCGAGCATGGCGATTGACACAGCCTGCTCATCGTCGCTGGTGGCGCTGCACCTGGCGTGCGACAGCTTGCGCCGCGGCGAGAGCGACCTGGCCCTGGCCGGCGGCGTCAACCTGATCCTCGCCCCAGAGCTGACGATTACGTTCAGCCAGGCGCGCATGATGGCCGCTGACGGCCGCTGCAAGACCTTCGACGAGAAGGCCGACGGCTACGTGCGCAGCGAAGGCGCGGGCGTGCTGGTGCTCAAGCGGCTAGCGCAGGCGCAGCAGGACGGCGACCCGATCTTGGCCGTCGTGCGCGGCTCGGCCGTCAACCAGGACGGCCGCAGCAACGGCCTGACCGCCCCCAACGGGCTGGCGCAGCAGGCCGTCATCCGCCACGCGCTAGAGCAGGCCGGCGTGCAGCCCGGCGACCTGGACTACGTGGAGGCGCACGGCACTGGCACGCCGCTGGGCGACCCGATTGAGGTGCAGGCACTCGGCGCGGTGCTGGGCAAGCCGCGCTCGCCCGAGCATGTGGTGGCGCTGGCGTCGGTCAAAACCAACATAGGCCACCTGGAGTCGGCGGCGGGTGTGGCGGGCATCATCAAGGTCGTGCTGGCCCTGCAGCACCAACTGCTGCCAGCCCATTTGAATTTAAAGACCGTCAATCCGCATTTGCCATTGGCCGGAACACCCTTGCAAATTCTCACGACCGCGCGCCCCTGGCCGCAGCGCGCGACGCCGCGCCTGGCGGGCGTCAGTTCGTTTGGCTTCGGCGGCACGAATGCCCATGTGGTCTTGGAGGAAGCGCCGGCGAGTGCGCCCCTCCCGCCTTCCGCCCGCGAGCGCCCGCTGCACATCATGACGCTTTCGGCCCGCACCCCCGCGGCCTTGCAAAAGTTAGCAGCGCAGGTCGGGGCGCACCTGACCGCCCACCCCGCGCACAAGCTGGCCGACGCGGCCTATTCCGCCAACATCGGCCGCAACCAACACGCGCACCGGCTGGCGCTGGCGGCGTCCGACTCGGCCGAAGCGCAGATACAGTTGTCCGGCATTGCCAAGGGCGACACCCCGCGCGGTGTGGTGCGCGGGCAGATGATCGGCCGGCAAAAGCCCAAGATCGCTTTCCTGTTCACCGGGCAAGGGTCCCAGACCGCCGGCATGGGCCGGGCGCTGTACGACACGCAGCCGGTGTTCCGCGCCGCGCTTGACCGCTGCGCCGCCTGGCTGGATGTGAATGCCTCGCTGCCGCGCCCGCTCCTGGCGGTGATGTGGGGCGAGGCCGAGGGGCTAGACCAGACTGGCTTTACCCAACCGGCGCTGTTCGCGTTGGAGTACGCGCTCTTCATGCTCTGGCGGAGTTGGGGCATCGCGCCGGACGCGGTGATGGGCCACAGCGTGGGCGAGTACGCGGCAGCCTGCGCGGCGGGCGTGTTTGAGGTGGAGGCTGGCTTGGCGCTAATTGCCGCGCGCGGACGGCTGATGCAGGCACTGCCGGCCGGCGGCGCGATGGCGGCCGTGCTGGCCCCCGAAGCCGTCGTCAAGGCGGCGGTCGCGCCGTACGCGGGTCAGGTGAGCCTGGCGGCCTTGAACGGGCCGGAGAACATTGTCATCTCGGGCGCGGGCGAGGCGGTGAAGGCGATTGTGGCGCAACTGGCGAGCCAGGGCATCACCAGCCAGCCGCTGACCGTGTCCCATGCCTTCCACTCACCGCTGATGACGCCGATGCTGGCCGACTTCGCGCGCGTGGCCGCGACGGTGCAGTACCTGCCGCCGCAGATCACCTTGATCTCGAACCTGACCGGCGCGCCGTTGGCCGCCGGCGTGGCGCCGGACGCAACCTACTGGCAGAGCCACGTGCTGGCCCCGGTGCACTTTGCCGAGGGCATGGCGCGGTTGGGTGAGTTGGGCATCGACACCTTCATTGAAATCGGTCCTAGCCCGGTGCTGCTGGGTATGGGCCGGCGCTGCCTGCCCGAGACTGGCGCCCACTGGCTGCCATCGCTGCGGGCCGGGCAGCCCGATTGGGTGGTGCTTAGCGCCGCCGTCGGCGCCATCTACACGCGCGGCGCGCCGGTGGACTGGGCCGCGTTCGACGCGCCCTATGCCCGCCGCAAGCTGGCGCTGCCGACCTATCCGTTCGAGCGCCAACGCTATTGGCTGGCCGCGCCGCTGCCGATGGCCCACGCCGTGGAGTGGACCGGGTCGGCCGAGAACGAGCCGGCCAGCGACGAGAGCGTGCGCGCCGCGTTGGCGATCTTGGCGCAGGGGGGGCCGGGCCAACTGGCGGCGCTGGGCGTGCGGTTGGAATACACCGACCCGACGGCTATGCCCAACGCCGCGCTGGCCGCGCCTGATGCGGATGAGCCCCTCTCGATCCCAGACTTCCTCGACCAGCAGATCAGCCGCGTGTTGGGGCTAAGCCGGGGGCAGCTCGATCACAACCAGCCGCTCAACCTGCTGGGCCTCGACTCGCTGATGGCGGTGGAACTCAAGAACCGCGTGGAGCAGGTGCTCGGTGTGGAAGTGCCGCTGGTGGACCTGCTGCAAGGGCCAACGCTCGACAGCCTGGCCGCCGCGCTGACCGAGCGCGCCGCCTCGGCCGACTCGCACGCTGTGCCGATTGAGGCGCTGGCCGATCTGAGCGCCGACTCGCCCCTAACTTCTAACCAGCAGGGCATGTGGTTCCTGCATCAGGTGGTGCCGGCCGGCGTGAGCTTCAACGTGGCCGGCGCGGCGCGCATGACCGGCCCACTCGATTTGAAAGCACTCCGGCGCGCCCTCGACCACTTGACGGCCCGCCACGCGGCGCTGCGCACGACTTTTCACTTGACCGCGAACGGGCCGGTGCAGCGCGTGGCGGCCAGCCTGCCGACCACGCTGGAGATCATCGGGGCCGTGGGCTGGACTCCGGAAGAGGAAGCGGCGCGGCTGACACAGGCCGCCCACGCCCCGTTCGACATCGAGCGCGGGCCGCTGTTC
>JBBRZY010000065.1:0-11802 GCA_038252885.1 Anaerolineales bacterium
GCTAAACACGCCCAGCGCTATGGCCCGCTGCTGGCCCCGCACCTCACCTGCCTGGCCGCGCCGGCCGACGACGTATACACCGCCTATGGCATCACCCACAAGGCGGGCGGCGGAAACGTCGGCAAAGTCTTTGGGGCTGGCTTGCGCGCCGCGCGGGCCGGCCACAAGCAAGGCCTCGCCACGGGCGATCAGTATTTTCTCGGCGCGACGTTTGTGATCGAGCGGGGCGGTCGCGTGCGTTGGGCGCACTTCGACAGGTTCGCCGGCGACCACGGCGACCTTGCGGCCGCCCTGGCAGCCTGGCAGACACCGGTCGCCTAATGCGCGTCTGACCACCCATGGCGACTTACGCGCATCGCTTCGTCGTCCGGGCGCCGCTGGCGGCGGTGGCCACGTTCCACGCCGACTCGCATGCGCTGCGCCGCCTGACGCCGCCGCCGGTCTTCGTTCAATTCCACCAGGTTGGCCCGCTGAGCGAGGGCTCAGTGGCCGAGTTCACGCTCTGGCTCGGGCCGTTGCCCATCTACTGGGTAGCGCGCCACACGCACTTTGATCCGCTGCGGGGCTTCACTGACAATATGGTGCGCGGCCCGCTCGCGCATTGCGTCCACCGCCACGACTTCGTGCCGCTTGGTCCAGAACTGACCGCCGTCGAAGACCACATGGACTACGCCTACCTGCCCGGCCTCAGGGGCCTGCGCGGGCGGCTGTTGATGTCCCCGTTCTCCCTGCCAATTCTCTTCGCCTTTCGCAGCTTCGTCACGCGCCGCACCGTCGAGCGCGCCCACCAGCGCCGTCTCCGCTCGGCTCCCGCCGCCTGACCCCATCCGCACCCCTGCTCTGAAACAACCCTACCTCGCGTACTCGTGAAAGCCCCGGCCGCTCTTCTGGCCGAATTGCCCGGCCCGCACCTTCGTCCGCAGCAGTCGCGCCGGCCGAAAGCGCTCACCATACGTCGCTTGCAGCCTCTCCAGCTTGGCGACCACCACCTCCAGCCCCAAGCGGTCGGCCACGGCCAGCGGCCCCAGCCGCTCACCAGCAAATGTCATGCCGGTCCCGGCCACCATCGCCAAGTCAATGTCGCCTGGGCTGGCGATGTGCTCTTGCAGACACAGCGCCGCCTCGTTGATGAGCGGCATGATCAGCCGGTCGGCCTCGAACGGCCGTGCGCTGGCCTTCACCGCGCCGGTCGCTTGCAGCGCCGCGATCATGTCCTTGACAGGCTCATCGTTCTCCGCGCCGTAGCCGTAGAAGCCTGCGCCGCTCTTCTCGCCCAGCCGCCCGGCCGCCACCAGCAGCGGGAACAGCGCCGCGCCGCGCATCCGCTCGCCATACTCGCTTTCGAGGTACGCGCCCACGTCGGCGCACACCTCCAGCCCGAGCATGTCCATCAAGAAGAACGGCCCCATCGGCATCCCCCAGCCCTGCATCGTCTGGTCGATGTCGTTGGCGGTCGCCTCGCCCTCTTCCAGCGCCAGCACGGCCTCGTTCAAGTAGGGCAGCAGCAGCCGGTTGACCAAGAAGCCGGGGCACTCCTGCACCACTACCGGCAGCTTGCGCAGGCTCTCGGCGAAGGCCACCGCATCGTCCACCGTCTCTTGCGCCGTCTCTAGGCCCGGGATCACTTCCACCAGTTTCATCACATGCGCTGGATTGAAGAAGTGCAGCCCCACCAACTTGCCCGGCCGCCCCGCCGCTCGCCCCATCTCCGAAATCGACAAGGCCGAGGTGTTCGACGCGATGATGGCCGACTCTGGCAGCGCCGCCGCTAGCTCGGCCAGCACGGCGCGCTTAACGTTCATCTTCTCCGGCACCGCCTCAATGGCGATATCCACCTCGCCAAACTCGGCGTAGTCCAGCGTCGGCGTAATCAGCGCCAGCCTGCCCTCCATGTCGTTGGCCGACATCTTGCCCTTGTCCACCCGCCCCTGGTAGATCGCCCGGATGCGCGCCATGCCCTGGTCTAGCCGCGCCTGGTCAACGTCCTTGAGCAGCACCGGCAGCCCGGAATACGAGATCACCTGCGCGATCTCCGCGCCCATCGCGCCCGCGCCGATCACGGCCGCCTTGAAGATGTACATCTAGGCCTCCACCACTGCGCTTTGCATAAAGGCCAAGCGCCGCTCCCACACTTCCTGCGCCGCTGCGCCGATCCACAGTAGGTGGCTCTCGGCGGGGACCGCTACGACCGTGCTGTGTGCGACCTCGGCCCCAATCCGCTGCGCGTGACGCGGCGGCACGGCTTTGTCGTTAGGCGTGTGCAGCACCAACACCGCCGCTTGGATGCTCGCCAGGTCCGACACTTCATTTTGCAAATCGAGCATGAAGCCCGTGCCCGAGCGCGAAGTCTCGAATACGCGGCGGACAAACACCAAATCGGCCGAGCTCATGCCCTGCATGACGGCCCCCACGTCTAGCGATGTCAGAGCGCCCAGCATGATGCGGAGCATGGCCTGCGGCACCAGGCGCAATGCCAGCCGCACAAAAGCCCAGGTCAAACCTTCAGTTGGCCCGAAGGCCAGCCACGACCCGCGCTTGGTGGCCGTCGCCCATGGCCACGTGACCGCCGACTCAAGCACCAGTCGGCTCACGCGGTCCGGGTGACGTTGGGCCAGCGCCAGCGCCGTGGGGCCCGCCGCCGAGATGCCGATCACGGCCGCCCGCTGCAAGTTCAGCGTGTCGAGCAGCGCCGCCAGCGCGTCGGCCGCCGCCTGGGCGCTGCGACCGGTCGCCGCCGGGGTGGCGTCATAGCCGGGGCGCGACGGTGTGAGGACCGTAAACCCATGGTCCGCCAGGCGCTCGTGCGACAGGCGCGTGGCGCGGCTGCAATGGCCGCCGTTCAGCACCATCACGACCGGGCCGGCACCCGCTAGCCGGTATTCCATCGCGCCCCGCGCGGTCTGCGCCAGTTGATTAGCCATCGAATCGACTCACTCCTCCGCGCCGTACTCGTCCCAAAACGTGAAAAGGTCGCCAATGCTCTGTCGCAAGTAGTTGCGCCGGATCGCCTCACCGAACAGCGGCGCGACCGATAGCACCTTCAGCTTCGGCGTGCGCTTAGTCGCCGCAATCGGCACGGTGTCGGTGGCGACGATCTCTTGCACGGCGGGCAGGGCGCTCAGCCGCGCCAGCGCCTCGTCCGCGAATACGCCATGCGTGCACACCACATGCACCTGTTCGATGCCATGCCCCGCCAGCACCTTGGTGATTTCCATGATGCTGGTTCCGGAGGCGATCTCGTCATCGTAAATGATGGCCCGCGTCTTGCCGGCCACGTCGCCGATCAGGCCCGACACTTCCACCTGGGTGTCAGAGATGCGCTTCTTATTGCCCACCGCCAATGGCAGGTTCAAGCGTTGCGCAAAGCGCCCGGCCGAGTGCGCCCGCCCGGCGTCCGGCGTTACCACAATCGTGTTGTCCAGCGCCAGGTGCTTGAAGTGCGCCTCGAACACCGGCCGCGCTGTCAGCGGGTCGGTCGGCACGTCGAAGAAGCCGTGCACCTGGGCCGCGTGCAGGCTGGTGGTCATTACATGGGTTGCGCCCGCCTCCTGGATCAGCCGCGCCATCAGCCGCCCGGCGATGCTGATGCGCGGCGCGTCTTTCTTGTCGGAGCGCGCGTAAGCGTAGTAGGGGATGACGGCGTGCACTTCCTTCGCGCCGGCCGTCCGCGCCGCGTCGAGCATCATCAGCAGTTCCACCACATGCTCGTTCACCGGCGGGCTAAAGCTCTGCACGATGATGACGACCCGCGAGCGCACCGTGGCCCCTAGTTGCACATGCAGGCTGTCGTTGCTGTAGTGGCCCGCCCGCGCCGGGCTGCGCGGGATGTTCAAAAAGCTCGCGATGGCGTCCGCGAAGGCCGGGTTCGAGCTGCCGGCGTAAATGCGCATATCATCTGGATTAACGCTGCCGCTTGTGCTCATATCCCTCCCCGGTCTGTTCGCTTCTGGTTAAGTGTTCAGCGCTTCCACGATCAACGCGCTGCCTTGGCCGCCCGCCGCGCACAGCGTCGCCACGCCATAGCGGGCCGACTGTGGGCCTGCGGCGTTGCGGCGCTTCATCTCATGCAGCAGCGTCACCACAATCCGGCTGCCGCTAGAGCCCACCGGGTGGCCGAGCGCAATCGCGCCGCCGTTCACGTTCACGCGCTTCCAATCCCAACCGTCGGCCGCCAACGCCTGGCCCACTGCCAGCACCTGCGCGGCGAAGGCCTCGTTGATCTCTACCAATGCCATATCGCCCAGCGTCAGGCCCGCCCTCCTGAGCGCCTTGGGTAGGGCGAAAGCCGGGGCAATGCCCATGCGCGCTGGCTCAACCCCGGCATAGCCATAGGTCACGACCCGCGCCAGCGGGGTATAGCCCAACGCCGCCGCCTTCTCGGCCGTCATCAGCAGCAGCGCGCTGGCCCCGTCCGAGATGCCGCAGGCGTTGGCCGGCGTAACCGTGCCGCCGTCCTTAAAGATCGTTGGGTACAGCCCAGCCTTCTGCACCGTCAGGCCCGCGTTGATCGTCTCGTCCTGCGTGATCTTCTCCCGCGCCACTTCGCTGCCCGCCACGCGCTTGGTGATCTCCACCGGCACGATCTCGTCCGCAAACTTCCCCATGCGCGTCGCCATGAACGCCTTCTTATGGCTCTGCACCGCGTACTCGTCCTGTGCCGTGCGGCGAATGTCAAACTCCTCCGCCAGGTTCTCGGCCGTGCGTCCCATCAGTTGCCCGCAGATCGGGTCGGTCAGCCCTTCCCACATGGCGTCGGTGAACTGCGCGTGCCGCATCTTTAACCCCCAGCGCGCGCCCTTGACGATATAGGGGATGTTGCTCATCGACTCGACGCCGCCCACCAGATAGATGTCGCCATCGCCCACCTGAATGCAGCGATAGGCCTGCACGATGGCGTCCATGCCTGAGTCGCAGTTGCGCGCCACCGTGTAGGCCGGCACCGTAATTGGGATGCCAGCCATCAAAGCTGCCACGCGCGTGATATTGGGCGCGTCCGATGGCTGCGCCACGCAGCCAAAGATCACCTCGTCAATGCTGGCCGGGTCGAGCGTCGTCCGTTCGAGCACCCCTTTGATAACCGTGCGCGCCAGTTCCTTCGCGTCCACGTTGCGAAACACGCCGCCGTGGTTGCCCACTGGCGTCCGCACTGCGTCAACAATCACAACGTCTTTCATCGCCTCACCTAAGCTTGTGCCCACAACTCGACCCGGCTGCACCAATTCCCCATCCCGGTCATTTCGAACCCCTCATCCGGCGGCCAGTCCAAACGCAGCCGATGCGGAGTGTGAGAAATCTCACCCTCCGCGCGCCTCAGCGCCAGTTCCCCTCACCGCCTTATAGCCGGCCCGCCTACTTTCGCCTCAACCCCAACAGCATCGTCTCCAGCACCCCCGCGTACAGCTTCTCTACCTCTTGCTCCACCAGCTCGCGCCGCAACGGGTGGCTCGTGATCACCAGCACGCCATTCAGCGCGGCCCACAACATGCCTGCCACCTGGCGCGCGTCGCCCGCCACCAAGATCGTGCCGTCGTTGATGCCCTGTTGCGCCGCATCGGCCACGCACCGCAGCCCGCGCAAGCTGCGCAGCAAGATCAATTCATACAGTTCCGGGCTGACCGACTCTTGAAACTGCCCGCGGTCAAAGGCCATCATCAGCCGGAAGTAGTCCGGCTCTTGCTGATAGAACTCGTAGTATGCGGCCGCCAGTTTCCGCAGCCGCCCTTCGCTGGGCAGGCTGGCGCTCTCGTCGAATGCGGTCGTCAGGTATTCATGCAGCGTGTCTAGCCCTTCCAGCAGCAGGTGGGCCAGGATCGTTTCTTTAGTCTGAAAGTAGAGATAGACCGTCCCCTTCGCGATCTCGGCCTTGGCGGCGATCATGTCCACCGTCGCCCGCCGGATGCCGACCTCAAAAAACACTTCCCGCGCGGCGGCGAGAATGCGGTCCTTGCGGTCTTCTTTTTCTTTCAGCCGGCGAGATGAGGTCGCAGAGCGGGCCATGAGTCAGTCCTGTGGGGCCGGTCGATATTGGTATGACTGCTAGTCAGTTTTTGACCGACAGTCAATATAAGCGCGTTCGCGGCGCCGTCATAATCGCCCACCGTGTGGGGGACGGCCCAGGCGACCGGCGCGCCCCGCGCCACGCCTCCCTAGTGTATCACCGTGCGACCCAGCGAAAAAGTAACGGGCCTACCGTGCCGGTGTGGCGCGGTAGGCCCGTGTGCGCTTGCCTCAGGCTTGCTGCGGTGCGGCGCGTTAACCGCCGTAGCGTGTCTTGAGTTCTTGCATGGCCGCCGCCCGGCTCGCCACCGGGATCGACGGATTCCCGGTCGTCACCCAACTGCCGCTTTCTTGCTTCAAGTCCACGACAAACCACTTAATGGTCGGCGGCGGGACATTCTTGCGTACGCCCAACACTTCCACAAACGTCGGCTGCTCGATCTTGTTGAAGACGCTCTGCTCGCGGGTGCCGCCCTGTCCCAGAAAGCCCATAAACTTAAAGGCCTTGTAATTCTCAGCCGCCTTCTTGGCGTACAGCTCCGACATCGCCGCCCACAGCGGCAAGTTCTCCACCCCCGTCAGCGGCTTGAAGTCGTAAACATCATCAAACCACGAGCCGATGCTGCCTTCCAGCACCACGCCGCCGCCGGCTTCCTTGCGGGCCGCCGCCTGCGCGCCCGTGCCCGACCAAAACGCCCACGTCTGGCCCCGGCCGCCCTTGTTCACGGCCGCGATTACCTTGTCCAGGTAAAGCTCGGCGTGCGCCACGTACTTGCCCAAGTTCTTCATCGCCTCGGCCAGCAGCGCCTCGCGGATGACCTCGCCACTCGGCCCCTCCCACGCCAATCGGAACCATTCGGGCTGGCCCGTGTTGGGGATGGTGCCCTTGATGTACTGCTTCGACTTCGCCAGGCCGCGCAGCATCTCGGCCCAAATATCAACCGGCACCTTTTTATAATCATCGAACTGATACTTGTCCGCCAGCTTGGCGAAATTGCTCGCGAACTTCGTGTACTGGGCCGACTCTACCCCCAGCTTCGTGATCTTGGCCACGATGTCGTCGGTGATCTCAATATTCTGATTCGGCACGGCCTTGCCGGCCTTGTTGGTGTACTTGCTCGGCGCGCTCGAGGGCGTGTCGGCCTCCAGCTTGCCTTCCGCCTTAGCCTGCGCGATGCTCCGGCGCGCCAGGTCCGCGCCCGACGGCTTAGCCCGCTTAGCGTTGTCCGACTCGTCTTGCTCTTCCTGCGCCTTGATGCGCTCAGGCGTCGTGCCCACAAACGCGTCGGTGCCGGCGGCGGCCTTGATGAAGCCCGAGATGGCCGTGTTGGTCAGGCTGCCGGCCGCCTTCTTGACCACCACCTGGTTCTTCTTGTCAGGCGTCAGCTTCACTTCGGCGACGCCGTGTGACTGGGCCACCGTGCTGCCTTGCTTCTTGATGTGCGCCACGAACAGGTCGGGTTTCTCAACCACCATGAAGAGCTTGACCGCCTTTCCGCCAATCTTGTAATTGGAGACGGCCACGTACTTCACATCGCCCTTGCCGGCCGCCTTGATGATGCTTTCCTTCATCAAGCGCTGGGCGGCGGGAATATCCGCGAGCTTTTCAAACTGGTCAAATTTGACGGGCATGGATTCTGGTCCTTTGCTGCAATGACGGTTTTAGACCCTAGACTTACTCTATGTTTTACTCCCCGCCCTGCCCAAAGTCAAACTACCAGCTGACAATTCGCCCCCATTTGCCGCCGCCGACCCACCTCGCTCAGGTATAATCGCCGCCATGCCCATCCGCGTTCTCTCCGATGCCGTTGCTTCGCAAATCGCCGCCGGCGAGGTGGTCGAACGCCCGGCTTCTGTCATCAAAGAGTTGGTCGAAAACGCGCTCGACGCGGGCGCGCGGACCATCACCATCACGGTCGAGGGTGGGGGGCGGGCGCTGCTGCGCGTGGCCGACGACGGGGCCGGCATCGCCGCCGCCGAGGTCGAGCTGGCCTTCGCCCGGCACGCCACCAGCAAGCTCACCAGTGCCGAAGAGCTTAGCCATGTGCAGACGCTGGGCTTTCGGGGCGAGGCGCTGGCCTCCATCGCCTCCGTTAGTCGGCTGGGCGTCGTCACCCGCACCGCCGGCGAAGAGCTTGGCACCCAACTCCGCTTCGAGGGCGGGGTGCTCACGCAGCGGGCCGGCATTGGCGCGCCGCAGGGCACCGTGCTCTCAATCGAGAACCTGTTCTACAACGTCCCCGCCCGCCTGAAATTCCTCAAGTCTGAGACTTCCGAGCGCAGCTACATCTCGCAGCTCGTCTCACGCTACGCCCTCGCCTACCCGGCTGTGCGCTTCCGGCTGATCTTCGACAACCGCACCAACTTTCAAAGCACCGGCAGCGGCGACGCGCGCGAAGTGTTGGCCGCCGCCTATGGCGTGGATCTGGCGCGCCAAATGCTGGAGCTAGGCAGCGTCTACGACGCGCCGCCGGCCTCGGCCCCGCCGCCCGACGACGAGGACGGCCTGTTCCTGCACGAGCGCCGCGCACGCGACGCCATCAGCGTGCGCGGCTTCATCAGCCCGCCGGCCGTCAACCGCGCCAACCGCCGCGACATTACCTTGTTCGTCAATGGCCGCTGGGTGCAGGATATTCGGCTCTCGACGGCCGTCCTCCAGGCCTATCACACCATGCTCATGGTCGGCCGCTACCCCATTGCCGTCATCCAACTCACCCTCCCGGCTGAGGATGTGGATGTCAACGTCCACCCCACCAAGGCCGAGGTGCGCTTTCGCTACCCCGACGCGGCCTTCACCGCCGTCGAGCGCACCGTGCGCCAGACCCTCACCGCCCAGGCGCCCGTGCCGCACTTCGCGCCGCGCCAGTGGTCGCAGGGCGGCGAGGCCCGCCCCCCATCGACCGATTGGTCGCCCGAGTGGGGCATCTTCGCCGCGCCTGGCCCCGCGCCCGTCGCCCCGCCCTACGAACCGCCCCCCGGCGCCGCTGCCCAAACGCCGCTGCCCGACGCTGTACAGCCCCCGCTGCCTGAGCCCGATGTGCCGCTGCTGCGCGTTATCGGGCAGGTCGGCGCGGCCTACATCGTGGCCGAAGGCCCCGACGGCTTGTACCTCATTGACCAGCACGCCGCCCACGAGCGCGTGCTCTACGAAGCCTTCAGCCTCCAGCGCGCCGCCGCCCAGGTCGTCTCGCAGGCGCTGCTCGAACCAGTCGCGGTCGAGATGCCCGCCGACGCCGCCGCGCTGCTCGACAGCCACCTCGACACCCTCAAGCGCATCGGCTTCAGCCTCGAACCCTTCGGCGGCAACACCTTCCTTGTGCGCTCGCTCCCCACCGTCCTCGGTCGCGTGGACCCCGCTCGCGCCGTGCGCGTGGTGGTCGAAGACTTCGAAGAAGATGAGACGCTGCTGGCGGCCGAGGTCGAGGCCCGGCTGATAGCCCGCGTGTGCAAGCGCGCCGCCGTCAAGGCCGGCCAGGTGCTCTCCGCTGTTGAGCAAAACACGCTCGTGCGCGAGTTAGAGAAGTGTGTCTCGCCGCGCACTTGCCCGCACGGCCGCCCAACCATGATCCACCTGAGTGTTGATGCTGTGGAGCGCCAATTTGGACGCAAAGGCTGAGACGGTCGTCTCCTTCATCCTCGCCGCGCCCGGCCTCGGCACGCCCGCCGTCTACCTCGTGCCGGAAGGCGACGGCTGGGCGCTCCCGCATGTGGCGTTGCCGCTCCCCGCCGGCGTCAGTTTCTCCACGCCCGCCATCACCGCCGCCGTCCGCGCTAGCCTGGGCGTCGACACCGAACTACTGTTGATTGAGTCTGGACTGTGGCCCGCGGCGGTCGAGTCGGTGGTAATGCTCGCCGCGCTGCCAGCCTCGCCCCCGGCCACCGGCCCTGTGCAACGCGTAGCCCTGGCCGACGCTCGCCGCGCCACCTGGGCCTGCCCCGACCACCTGGCCCTGTTGACCGTGCTTGACGAACCCGCGCCGCCCCAACGTGTGGCGTGGGCGCGCCCCGGCTTCCTGGCCGAGGCCACTGCCTGGATCACGGCCGAGCTTGCGGGCCAGGGGGTCACCGTCACCAGCCCGCTCGACGTGCGTCGCAACTGGTCACTCAGTTGCCTGCTGCGCGTGCCGACCTCTGCCGGCGACCACTACTTCAAGGCCATCCCCGCCCTCTTTGGCCAAGAGCCGGCCCTCACCCGCGACCTCGCCCGCCGCTTCCCCGGCCGTGTGCCCGCCGTCGCCGCCATTGACCCCGACCGCCACTGGCTGCTCATGCGCGCCTTCGCCGGCCCACCCTTGGCCGAAACCACCGTGGCCGAAACCTGGCTGGCCGCCCTCCAGGGCTATGCCGAGCTGCAAGTCGCCTTTCTCCCGCACACCGCCGACCTGTTGGCCCTTGGCTGCCCCGATCGTAGCGTCAATCGGCTGGAAGCGCAGGTGGCTGATCTCCTGGCCGACACCGCCGGAATGCGGATTGACCAAACCCAGGGTCTGTCCGCCGCCGAGGCCACCCGCCTGCTGGCCCTCGGGCCGGCCCTGCGGCAGGCCTGCCGTGCCTTCGCCGCGCTCAACCTGCCGCCCTCGCTTGAGCATGGCGATCTGCACAGCAACAACATCGCGCTCGCGCCCGGCGGTGGCTTTGTCTACTACGATTGGAGCGACGGCTGCCTCGCGCCGCCCTTCTTCGGACTGTCGGCCTTCCTCGAAAACGCCCCGGCCCATTTGCACCCAGCCCTCACTGCTGTCTACACCTCGCCCTGGCGGACTTACGCCGACGAGGCCGCGCTGCAGCGCGCCCGCCGCCTGGCGCGCCCCCTGAGCGACCTGCACCTGGCTCTCAGCTACGCCTGGATTCGCGCCCAAACGGAGCCCCGCCAGCACTGGCAGTTGGCCGGCTCGCTGCCGTACTTCCTGCGCGAACTGCTCAACCACTGGGCCGAGGTCGAACCACACTTGTAAATCCGCCAGACTTTGTAATACAATCGTCGCCGCTGCGCCTTTGGGCGCGGCGGGGCCGTCTCAGTCTCTCGTAGCGTTTCGCATCCAGGTCTATGGCGCACACCCGCGCTTGGCGTCACGCCCTTCAATTGGCCGCCTTCAGCCTGCCGCTCTTGCTGCTTGGGGCGGGCCTTGCCCAGCCGCAGGCCATCACCCTCGACGGCCACCGCGACGCGGCTTACGTGTTGCTCGCCACCGACCCTGTCGCCGACCTGGCCGCCAGTTTTACCAGCCATCCGTCCACCAATTGGGCCGAGCTATCCGAGCTATACGTCACCACCGACACCACCAACCTATATGTGTTTGTGGCCCTGCCCAACTACTCATCGAGTTTTGCCGTTGGGGAGATCGGCCTGGCGATTGACACGACCGGCGACGTCGCCAATTCAGGTGGCGCAATTGATCCCCGGACGACCGCCCTGACCTTTGCCTACACGGTGACTAACGCCAACACGGGTGCGGTGCCGCTCGACACAACCCACATCATCCTCCCCGATGTGCTCATTCGCGGCAACGTGCCTGGCGGGACCGAGGTTGACAACGGTTTCACCGCCTTCCTCCGCTGGAACGGCGATGCTTGGACCGGCTCGGCCGTCAACTGGGGCGGCATTGCGCCAGTCACCCAGGTTGGCACCCACGTCGCTTACGCCAACGGCTCTGGCGTCGAGTTCTTCATCCCATATGCCGACCTGCAAGTGTCGCCCGAAGCGCCCTTGCACCTGCAATTCTTCACCGCGCGCCACACCGATGTCACTAACACCGGCACCTACGACACCGTGCCCGCCGACGACCAGGCCACAGCCGTAGCCGA
>JBBRZY010000066.1:0-11741 GCA_038252885.1 Anaerolineales bacterium
CGCCTCGTGCAGCGCCACGGCCGCCTCGTCGCCGCCCAGCGCGACGGCAATAACGGTGTGGCCCTGGTCGCCCAGTTGCAGCGCCATCTCCAGCGCGTTTAGGTCGGCGGGCGCAGTGCGCCACTCGTCGCGGTGATCAAATATTTTCTCCGCCTGGCGATTGACGGTAAAGCTGACCGGGTCGCGCCCGACGCGCAGCAGCACGAGGATGTTCATGGCCGGATGCGCACGCCCCGTTCTTGCAGCAGTTCACCCGCAATAACGATGCGCTGAATCTCATTCGTGCCCTCGAAGATTTCGGCAATCCGGGCATCACGCCAGCCGCGCTCTAGGGCGAACTCGCGCGAGAGGCCCAGCGCGCCGTGAATTTGCAACGCGCGATCAATGCAGCGGCTGGCGGTCTCTGAGCCAAGCAGCTTGCACATGCCGGCTTCCTTGACGAATGGCTGGCCGTTGTCGACCAGCCAGGCCGTGCGGTAGACGAGCGAGCGCAGCGCCTCGATTTCGGTCGCCATGTCGGCCAGCATGAACTGCACGCTCTGCATGTGCGCAAGCGCCCTTCCAAACTGGCGGCGGGCTTTGGCCCAACGCAGGGAGGCCTCCAGCGCCGCGTCCGCGCCGCCCAGCGTGGCCGCGCCCAGCGACACGCGCCCGATGTCGAGCGTCTTCATGAAGGTTACGAAGCCCAGCCCCACCTCGCCCAGCACATTGGCCTTGGGCACGCGCACGTCGTCGAAGATAAGCCCAGAGGTCGGCGAGCCGTGCAGTCCCATCTTGGGTTCTGGTTTACCGGCCGCAAAGCCCGGCGTGTTGGCCTCGACCACAAAGCAGGTGGCCCCGCCGCGCACGCCCAGCGCGGGGTCGGTGATCGCCAGTACCATAATAACGTCAGCAATTGGGCCGTTGCTGATCCACAGCTTCTGTCCGTTCAGGCGATATGCGTCGCCGGCGCGCGTGGCCCGCAGTTGAATGCCGGCCGCGTCTGACCCGGCATTTGGCTCGGTCAGTGCGAACGCGCCAATGGTCTTCCCCGCGCATAGGTCGGGCAGATACTTTTGCTTGAGCGCCTCGGAGCCGTCGAGGTACAGGCTCATGGCGGCGATGCCGATGTGCGCGCCGACGATGGCGGCAGTGGAGGGGCAGGCGCGGTTGAGCTCTTCCATCAGAATGCAGTAGCCGACCTCACCGGCGCCGGCGCCGCCGTATTTTTGAGCAAAGGGGATGCCAAAGAAGCCAAGCTCGCCCATCCAGCGCAGCACGGCTGGGTCTTGCTGGCTGGTGCGGTCGACCTCCTTGGCGCGCGGGCGCAGCACCTGCTCGCAGAAGTCGCGCAGCATCCGGCGTAAGGCGACGTGCTGGGGCGCGAGGGTGAAGTCCATGGCCTATGGCTGGAGCGCCAACCCCGCTGGCTTGAAGACCTCGCGCGCCACAGCGAAGCGCTGAATCTCGTCGGTGCCGCCCAGCAGCCGCAACGCGCGCACGTCGCGGTAAATGCGCGAGATGGCGTACTCGTCGCTGAAGCCGTAGCCGCCGTGCACTTGCAACATCTGGTTGGCCGTGTCGCCGGCCACGCGCCCACCCAGGTACTTCGCCCGGCTGGCGCTGGCTTCGTAGTCTTGACCCTGGTCGGCCTGCCAGGCGGTGTAGTGTACCAAGTGACGCAGCGCCTCGATCTCGACGGCGCAATCGGCCACGTAGTTTTGGATGGCTTGCTTCTGGCCGATGGGCACGCCGAATTGCTGGCGTTCGGTGGCGAAACGCACGCCCAGCGCCAGCGCCCCCTCGGCCGCGCCCAGCCCCGCCGCCGCCAAGCTGAGGCGCACGCGTTGAAATGCCCGCTGCACCAGCGCCCAGCCGTGGTTGCGCTGGCCCAGCAAATTATCAACCGGCACGCGACAGTCCTCGAAGTACACCGTGCGCAGGTCCAGGCCGCGCAGGCCGAGTGTCGGCTCGCGCTGGCCGAGGAAGATGCCCGGTGTGTTGGCGTCTACCACGAAGGCGCTCATCCCGTGGTGGCGTGCGCCCGGCTCAGTTAGCGCCACTACGACGTGCACGCTTGCTGGCCCGGCGTTGCTCACCCAGGCTTTGACGCCGTCGAGGCGGTAGTGGTCGCCGACTAAGACGGCGCGGGTTTGCAATGCGCCGGGATCAGACCCGGCCTCTGGCTCAGTGAGCGCGAACGTGCCGAGCGCGCCGGCCGCCATGCGTGGCAGGTAGGCTTGCTTTACCGCCGCGCTGCCGCCGTCCAGAATCGTCATGGCGGACAGCATGGTGTGAATGCCAATCGTCGTAGCGGTCGAGAGACAGTGCTTGGCCAGTTGCTCGACCAGCAGCACATAGGTGAGGTAGTCCATCCCTGCGCCGCCGTACTGCTCCGGCAGGGTGGCCCCCAAGAATCCCTGCGCCGCCGCCTTGGCTAGCAGCGCCGTGGGCGGCGTCTCGGCACGGTCGGTGTGCTCGGCCGCCGGCGCGACTTCCTGCTCGGCGAAGTCGCTGAACATGGCCAAGAACAGTTTTTGTTCGTCGCTCAGGGCAAAGTCCATCGCCGCCCTCGCCGTTATTGGCCCGCGTCCTTAAGCCGCTGGAGCTCGGCCTCCAGCCGTTCCTTGTCGTCCTTCAGGCGCAGCAGTTCGGCGCGCATCTCGGCCGCCTCGGCCGTGGTTGGGCGCACCTGCTTCTCCTGCCCCCAGACCTGAATCGTGTCGCTGCTGGCGCGCTGGAAGCGTCCGCTCAATAGGCCCAGGGCCGCGGCGATGACGACCGCCGCCACCAGCGCGACGGCGACCTCTGGCCAGTGGTCCAGCCGTTGCGCCCACACGAAGATCGCTAGGACTAGGGGCGCCACCAGCACTACCGTCAGCACGGCCAGCGCCCGCCGCTCGGCGCGGCGCAGCAGCAGCACCACAAACAGCAGCGCCGCCGTCAGGCCGAAGATCGTGACCGGATTGAGACTCATGCCTAGCGATCCTTGAACGCTGGCTGGCGTTTCTGCAAAAAGGCGTTTACGCCTTCGCGCGCGTCGTCGGTCAGCGCCACCGCCGCGAACTGCTGCGCTTCTAGCGCCAGCCCGGTCGCCAGCGGCTGGTCGTAGCCGCCCTCAATGGCCGCCAGGGCTGCGCGCAGCACAGGTCCGCTCTTTAGCGCGATCTTGCGGGCCAGGTCACGCGCGGTCTTGAGCACTTCGCCGCCCGGCACGATCTTGTTGACCAGGTTGAGCCGGTAGGCCTCCGGCGCTGAGATCGAGTCGCCGGTCAGGATCAGCTCAATCGCCTTGGCTTTGCCCACCAGCCGCGTCAGGCGCTGGGTGCCGCCCCAGGCCGGGATGATGCCGAGGTTGATCTCGGGCTGGCCGAGCTTCACCCGCTCGCCGGCGATGCGCAGGTGACAGGCCATCGCCAGCTCGAGCCCACCGCCCAGCGCCACGCCGTTGATGGCGGCGATGAAGGGCTTGGGTGCGTTCTCGATCTGGTTGTAAAGCCCCTGCACCTGCTCGCTGATGGCCTGGGCTTGTTCTGGCCCGGCCAACGCGGAGAACTCGCCGATGTCGGCCCCGGCCACGAACGCGATTGGCCCGGCACCGGTGATTACGACTGCTTTGACCTCTGGGTCGGCGATCACCTGCGCAACCACGGCCGCGAACTCGGTCAGGGTGGCCTGATTGAGGGCGTTCACCGGCGCGTGGTCAATCGTCACCACGGCCACGCGCTCTTCGATGCTCAACTTCACGAATTGCCAAGCACTCATGTCAATGCGCCTCCAGGCCGCGCCCAGCCTCTACTTGAATGACTGCGACTTCCAACGCTCCCGCCCAACCCCGGTGGGGGGGCTTGCAAAAACATTAATTATCGCCACCGGTGTGCGTCGCGGCCACCACCTGCTCACTGACCGCCCACAACTTCTCTTGCAGCGCCTCATCATGCGTGGTGCGGGCCGAGGGGGTGGGGCGCTGGTCTTCGAAATACTGGCCGGTCACGCCCGCTAGCGCGTCGTCGGCCGCCAGATACACCGATGTCTCCGCGCCCTTTTCCAGCGAGCCACCGCCGCTGCTGCTCCAGCCGTTGCGCAGCAGGTTAGTGCGGATCACGCCAGGGTGCAGCACATTGGCCGTCACGCTGCTGCCGGCCAGCCGCCGCGCCAGCGCGTAGGTCATCAGCACATTGCACAGTTTCGACAACGCATAGGCACTGTAGCCATCGTAGCGCCGCTCGCCCTGCAAGTTGTCGAAATCGAGCTGGCCGCTGCGGTGCAGGTTGGAGCTCACCACCACGATCCGGGCCGGGGCGCTGGCGCGCAGCCGGTCGAGCAGGTGGTTGGTGAGCACGAAGTAGGCCAGGTGGTTGACTGCCAAGGTCGTCTCCAGCCGGTCGGCCGTCAGCGTGCGCTGGGACCCGATGACGGCGGCATTGTTGACGAGCACATCGAGCCGCGGGTAGCGCGCCAGCACTTGCTGAGCCAACGCCTCGACCGCCGCGACCGTGCTCAGGTCGGCGGCAATGCTGTCGAGCGTGCCGCCAGTTTTGCGCCGCATCACGGCCGCCGCGGCTACAGCTTACGCTTCGGTGCGGCCGTGCACGATGACGTGCGCACCCTGCCGAGCCAATTCGGCCGCGGTGGCCCAGCCAATGCCGCCGGTGGCTCCGGTGACGAGGGTGATCTTGCCCTGGGCCGTCACTCGGCGGACTTAGTCTCGCGCGCCTGCCTGAGCAGCGCCAGCCGCAGCAGGTTCAGCGCCGCCGTACCGGCCCAGCGCGCCGCCAGCAAGGGGTGCCCGCCGAAGCCCAGCACCTGTTGTTCCACGCCGGCTGGTCCGGCCAACGCGACCTCCAGCCGAGGCGTGGCGGGCGGTAGGACGACGATCAGCCCCAGCCCCCATTCGGCCTGACCGTTCGCTTTCGCCTGTTCGGCCAGGGCGGTGGCCGTCGCCAGCGCTGGATCAGCGGCCGAGCTTTCAGCGCCGCGCAGGGCCGGCCCGGCCGTGGCGCTGGCCGCCAGGCGCTGGGCCACGTCGCGCTCGGTGCCGATCTCGATCACCGCCACATGCTGCCCGGCGGCGGCCAGTAGTTCGCCGGCCACGTCTTCAACGTTGGCCTTGCCTTCGGCATAGATGAAGTCGCCCAGCCGCCGTTTGAGGTCGGCGGCGATGGGGGCCATTAGCGCTTCGGCCGCCTCGACCGTCGCGGCCTTGGCCGTAATGCGAATGTCGGTCTGCCCTGGATGCGCCGCCAGCCCAACGGTTGGGTTGCTAAGCAATTCCAGGTCGCCCATCTTGGCGTCAATCGTGCTCTCGCCGATGCCGACCGTCCGCAGCGTGCGCGTACGGATCACCGCGTCGAGCGCGAAGCGCTGCTTGAGGTAGGGCGTGACCGCGTGCTCGAGCATGTACTCTAGCTCGCGCGGCACGCCCGGCAGCGAGATCAGCACGCCGTCGGGATACTCAACGGCGAAGCACGGCGCGGTGCCCACCGGGTTCTCCAGCGCCAGCGACCCGGCCGGGATGTAGGCCTGCTTGCGGTTGTTCTCGGTTGGCTTACGGCCATAGCGCTCAAAGCGGGCCTCGATCTGCTGCCACAGCTCTGGTCGGAAATCGAGTTCCACGCCGAACGCCAGCGCAATCGCGGCGCGGGTGGGGTCATCCACCGTCGGCCCTAGTCCGCCGCTGGTGATGACGACGTTCGAGCGCTGCCGCGCCTGTTGCACCTGGGCCACGATGCGAGCCTCGTTGTCGCCCACGGCCGACAGCCACCACAGGTCGATCCCAAGGTCGCGCAGCACGCGCGCAATCTTAGCCGAGTTGGTATCAGTAATCTCACCGAGCAACAACTCAGTGCCAATCGCAATGATTTCAGCATTCATGGTGTGTGACCGAGAAAAGGGAGGTTAAGGCCGCCGGCGCTGCCCGTAGAGCAGCTCCTCGCGGATGTGCATGTCAGTGCTGCGGATCTTCAGGGCCAAGTCGGCCGCCAGGTTGCGCATCAGGCGGTAGCCTAATTGGGGATAGGTGTCGCACAGCAAGATTAGCTTGTCGCGCGGCATGACGAGCAGTTGGGTGTTATTGGCCGCGCAGCGCGCTGTGGCTGAGCGCAGCCCCTGGTCTACGAGAGCCACTTCGCCGAACGACTGACCGCGCCGCAGCGTCGCAATCGTCACCGGCCCGGCGTTCTTGGCTTCTTCGCCGCCCACCAGCGACGGGTCCACTTGAATGTCGATCTCGCCCTGCGCGATGATGTAGAGCTCGTCGCTGGCGGCGTTTTCCTCGAAGATGAGGTCGCCTGCTTTTGACCGGCGCTCCTGGCAGAGCGCAGCAATCAGCTCAAGCTGCGTCGGCGTCAGCTCGTAGAAAATATCCGACTGCTTTAAGATTGTGGCGAAAGACATGACTTCTCCGCGCTCCCCAAAGGTGACTAAAAGTGTAGCACAAATCGGGATGATAGCGGTCAGTCGTCGGAGGTTGGAAGACGGAAAGCGCAGTTGGACTTGGGCGGCGGGCAGTGGGGCGGGCCCGGCTGGCAAGCAAGCAATCCGTGGCCACTCGCCCACCACCGGCCAGTTCCGTGTCTCGTTCACTTTGTTTGTACTCAGCCAGCCGCTTTTTCTTGCGCTATACTTTGCGCCACACGCAACTCGGAGCTATCGCAATGCGCATCGGCATGCTGGTCGACATGTACAAGCCGAATATGAGCGGCATCACCAATTACGTGGCCCTTAACAAGCAGGTCTTGGAGGAATTGGGCCACCAGGTATTTGTGTTCACCTTCGGCGACCTGGACTACGAGGACGACGAACTGCGCATCATCCGCTCGCCCGGCCTGCCGATCAACGTCAATGACGTGGGCTTCAACTTGTCCTTCCAGTACGCGCGCGCCGCTCGCGCCAAAGTCCGCACCATGGATGTACTCCACGTCCACCACCCGTTTCTCAGCGGACCGCTGGCCGTGCGTTACGCCAAGCGGCGGGACATCCCCATCGTCTACACGAATCACACGCGCTTCGACCTTTATGCCGAACACTACCTGCCGTCTTTTGTGCCCAAGGAGGTCGGTCTGGCAGTGCTCAAGGCCTACCTGCCAAACTTCTGCGACCACTGCGAACTGGTCATCGCGCCCTCGGCCGGCATCGCCCGCGTCATGCGTGATCTGGGCATCAAGGCGGCCATCAAAGTCATCCCCAACGGCATCGACCTGTCGCCTTACCAGTCACCGCCGCCACTGTCGCGCGGCGCCGCGGGCCTACCCGACGACGCGGTCGTGCTGATGTACGTCGGCCGCTTGAGCCCGGAGAAGAACTTGGGCTTTCTCATGCAGGCCTTCCTGGGCGTCGCCGCCGCCCAGCCGGGTGTGGTGCTGGCTATCATCGGTGACGGCCCCGCCCTTTCGGATATGCGTGAGCAGGCGGACCGGTCCGGGCTGGCCGACAGGGTCAAGTTCTTCGGCCGTATCGACTATGCCCAGGTGCCCAGCCACCTCAAGCTGGCCGATGTTTTCGTAACTGCCTCCGAGACCGAGGTCCACCCTTTCAGTCTGATCGAGGCGCTGGCGGCCGGCGTGCCGGCGCTGGGCATCGACTCGCCCGGTGTCGGCGACACCATCGTGGACGGCGAGAACGGTTTTCTCAGCGGGCCGGACCTGGCCGCGTTCACCGCCAAGCTCATGCGCCTGGTGCTGGACGCCGACCTGCGGCATGGCATGGCCGCCAAAGCCTTGGCTTCCGCCGCCCAGTACGACATCAGAGACACTGCGGGGCAAGTGTTAGCCGAATACACCCGGCTGGCCAAGCGCCCGCCCGCGCGCCCCAGCCAATGGATCGCCTTGCGCCAACAGTTGCGCGATCTGCTCTCATGACGGACGAGCGCGTGCGCCTCGGCCGCAAGGGCGAAGAGTTGGCGGCCTTGCACCTCACCCGCCTGGGCTATAGCGTCGTTGGCCGCAACTATCGCTGCCAGCACGGCGAGGTGGATCTGATCGCCCGCCACGGTGAGGCCTGGGTGTTTGTCGAAGTGCGCACCCGGCGCGGCGAACGCTTCGGCACGCCCGAAGAGTCCATCACCGCGCGCAAACAGGCCCACTTGATTGCTACCGCGCAGCACTATTTGCAGGCGCATGATCTGCAAGATGTCGTCTGGCGCATCGACGCCGTGGCGGTGGCGCTGGCTCCCGGCGGACTGCTGCAGCGAATTGAGGTGATCGAAAATGCGGTCTTCGGCTGACGCGGCCGCGCCGTCCGAAGCCTGGCCGCTGGTGGCCGTGCTGGTCGGGCCGACGGCCGTGGGCAAAAGCGCCGCGGCGCTCGACCTCGCCCGCTACCGGCCCATCGAGATCATCTCCGCCGACTCGCGCTATCTATATCGCGGCCTCGACATCGGTACGGCGAAGCCCACCTTGGCCGAGCGCGCCGACGTGCCACATCACCTCGTGGATGTGACCGCGCCCGACGCGCCCTGGAGCCTGAGCCAATACCAGGCGGCGGCCAATGCTGCCCTGGCCGATGTGGTCGGGCGCGGGCGCCTGCCCGTGTTGGTCGGCGGGACCGGCCAATACGTCCGCGCAGTGGTTGAAGGCTGGCAGCCGCCGCCCAGCGACCCCACGGGCGCAACCCGCGCTGAGTTGGAGCGGGTGCTGGCCGATGACGGCTTGCCCGAAATCGTCGCCCGCCTGCGCGCCGTAGACCCCGAGTCCGCCGCTCAGGTGGATTTACGCAACCCACGCCGGGTACTGCGCGCGCTGGAGGTCGCCACGTTTACCGGACAATCGTTCGTCGCCCTGCGCACACGGCAGGCGCCGCCTTATCGCTTTGTGTGGCTGGGCCTGACGCTGCACCGCCCCGAGCTCTTTGCACGCATTGATAGGCGGATTGATGCGATGCTGGCGGCGGGCCTGGTGGCCGAGGTGGAGGCCTTGGTGGCGCTAGGGTTCAGTTGGGATCTACCGGCCTTGTCGGCCCTCGGCTATAGGCAAATTGGGGCCCACCTGCGCGGCGAGGGCAGTTTGGCCGATGCGGTTCAGTCTATCCGGCGCGACACCCGCCAATTTGTGCGCCGCCAGGCCAATTGGTTCCGCCCCAGTGACCCGAAAATACGCTGGTTTGCGGCTCATTCCGGCGTTGCGGCCGAGCTCGCGGCGGCCTTGGCTGGCGCAGTTGCGCAATCGCCGCAATCCGGCCATACTCCTGGACAGACGTAGGGCTTTTCGCTAGAATGGGCCGGCCTAAGTTGGCGCCCGACACAGCCGTACCGCCTCAAACTCGGACTTTGGAGGCGCGCCGCAGCTTCAAACCCAAACTACCCAGAGGAGGCAACTGACGATGGCGGCACAGATTTGTTGTGTAGATCAGGAACGGCCCGGCACGCGCTCGATTTCCGGGCGCTGGTTTTGCGACGAGCACTTTAAAAAGGCGACCTACGCCCGCGCTGGTTTTTGGCGCACCGGCTTAATCGCCATCATTGGCTTGCTTATTTTCGTTGGCGCCGTAGTGGCACTCGACAACGCCCTGCAACCCCAGATCAGCGGCGCGACGCTGGTGCTCACCGGCCTGCTGCTGGCGCTGGTGCCGGCGGCGCTCTGGCTGGTCTTCTTCTATCAGCAAGACCGCCTCGAGCCGGAACCGGTCGGGCAGGTGGCGCGGATGTTCGTCATCGGGCTGGCACTGGCCGGCGCGCTCGGCATCCCGCTCACCGATCAGGTGTTCGCGGTACAAAATTGGCTCTTCCAGGACGCGGCGGGCCTCTCGGCGACCTCTTGGCTGGCGAGCATCTTCATCATTGGCGCGGTCGAAGCTTTTATCATCTTCGCCACGGTGCGCTACTTCATCTTCGACTCGCCTGAGTTTGACGAGCGCACCGACGGCGTCATCTACGGCACCGCCGCCGGCCTGGGCTATGCCACCGCCCTCAATTTGCAATTCATCCTGGCTAACGGCGGGGCGGCTCTGGGCTCCGGTGAAGTCTTCGTGGCTGAGGTCGCTCTGGCGCACGCGGCGTTTGGCGGCCTGCTGGGCTACTTCTTGGGCCGCGCCAAGCTTGAGCAAGACCCCATTTGGTGGCTGCCGCTGGGCCTGGCCATTACGGCTGTGCTCAACGGCCTGTTCATCGTCCTGCGCGGCGAATTAGATGCGGGCGCCGTCAACTTCGCTGGAGAAGGCTCGGGCCTGCCATCGTTCACCGGGCTGCTGCTGGCCGGCGGACTGGCCATCGTCGTCACCGTCATCGTCTCGGTCCTCATCAATCGCGACATCAACCGCAGTCTGCGCAACGAGCAGCCAGTCGTCACACAAGACCCGACCGTCGGCGACCGCCAGTCGAATTACGCCGTCCTGGGCACGTTTGCGGTGTTCCTGTTGGTCGGCGCTTTGGTGGCCAACAACGCTCTTAACCGGCTGGTGGCCTTCAATGTGGCCGGGTTTCAGGGCAGCGTGCCCGCCGGTTTTGGCGAGGCCACGGCCGATGGCGACGCCTATCGAGTGATCGACACTTTGGGGAGCGGCGCCGAATTTGCCATTCAGACCCCGACCATCGAGCCCAACTGGGACGCCGCCGACGTGGCCACAGCCCTGGCCGGCGAGCGCGGCACGGACTACGATCTGTACAAAATCTTGTCGAGCGGCCAGACCACGGTGAGCGGCAAGGCCGCCTTTACCCAACAGTTTGCCTATGTTGACAACAACGGTCTGACGGGCGCGGCCCCCGAGGTGCTCGAGGGGATCGACTATATCTTCGTTGCGAACGGCCGCGCCGTGGTGGTGACGCTCCTGACCACTCCTGACGATTTGGCCGAGGTCGAGCCGCAGTTCGCGCGCTTCTTGAACAGCCTTCAGTTCCAGAACTAGCCGCCCATGTTGGGCCCATAGGAGACGCTTACATGAAGCAGCAACTCAAAGTGCTAGTCGGTATGGTCGGGGCGCTGGTCGCGCTGATCGCCACCGTCTTTTCCGCATTTGCCACCGGCCCCGGCCTGGCTCGCGCCGGAGTTACCACCTTTACGGTTGATTCGGCGGCCCACCTGACCAAAGCCGCGGCCCGCGCCGCCTGCACCAAGATGACGGCCAGCGATGTCGCCTGGGTGACGCTGACCGAGGAGGGCGACATTGACGAGCAAGTCGAGTCGTATCCGCCCGAAACGGCCCTGATTACCCCGATCTTCGAGTACCCGTGCGTGCCCAAGAAGGTCACCATCGTCACGTCGTTCTCACTCGATGGCGAAGTGGTGTTCACCGACAAGGAAACGCTCAAGTCGTCTTCGGCCAGTGGCCTGTATGGCTACCCCCTCGGCACCACCGACGGGTCGCCCATGGATGAAGGCACCTGGGGCGTGCAGTATTTCAACAACAAGACCAAGCTGACCGCCGGTGAAGTGGTAGTCGGCGTGGACGGCCAGGGCAGCGATACGGTCACCGTGGAAGGCACGGTTAAAGACAAGAAGACCAAGAAAGCCATCAAGGGCGCGACCATCATCGTCCTTAACCCGGGCGTCACCGTCGAAGATTGGGTCGATGGCGGCCAGTCGAAAGATGATGTTTACACCGCCGGCCAGACCAACAGCAAGGGCCAATTCACGCTCGAAGACTCGCTGACCCGCAACGAGACCTATTCACTGATCATCGTCGCCAAGGGCTATAAGACCGTGGCGACTGACTCCTTTATGATCGATGACGACGTAGAAGACCCCGCCCAACTCGACATCACCATGACCAAGTAGGTCACCCGCTCCAAGCCGACGGGCCGAGAGACAGCCCTGTCTCTCGGCCCCGGA
>JBBRZY010000067.1:0-11736 GCA_038252885.1 Anaerolineales bacterium
AGGTGGGAAGGGCCGAAAGGGTCTATGGGGTCGAAGGAGTTTTAGCGCCCGCTGGGCGATGGTCCGGCGGTCGCTGGGGAGCAGGCGTCGGCGGCCAGCCCAAGTTGGGCGAGGTGACGCTTCGCATCTCATGGCCGGCCCCGCGCTCAACGGCCAGCGAACGCCGCCTCAACTCGGCGGCTTGTTGGTCTTCATCAGCCCCAGTTGCGTGGCCTGCTCGAAGGAGAGCGTGTCGCTGCGGATGTCGCCGATGTCGTCGCCGTCGGCCGCTTTCCAGAAGTTGGCGGCGTCAGCGCTGGTGACTTGCTTGGCGGTGTCGTCCAAATGCTGAAGCTCGGCGGCGGTCAGCGCCGGGGCGGGCGGGCGCGGGGCCGGGTTGGCCAGTGGCGCCGTCACAGCCGGCGGGGTTGGGCGCGCGGGCGTGGTGGCGGCGGCCGACAGCGGCGCGGTGACCGCAATCGCGCCAGGGCCGGCGGCGGGCGCGGGGCCGCTGGCCTCGCTCGGCAGCAGCCGCAGAATTTCGTCGGCGCACTGGCGGCCGTAGCGCAGCACCGGCCCCATTTGGGTCGCGCCGCGCTCGCCCTCAAAGAAGATCAGCAGCGTGTGGCGCAGCCCCACCCCGGCCGCGTACATATCATAGGCCTGCCCGTCCACAAAGGTCAGGCTGTTGGGGCCGGGTCCGCCCAGCGCCGCGCTGATCTGGCGGGCGGCGCCGAACGTCGTCAGCAGCGGGGCCAGCACCGCGTCGAGCGCCAGCACGCTAAAGTCGCCGTCGCTGACAGACAGTTGGGCCTGGCCGTCCACCAGGCCGACGGCCAGCGCGCCCAGGTCGCGGCGCAGGCGGGCCAGGCGCGTGGCAATGCCGGTCGCGCCGTCGGCCGGGGCTTCCGGCTCAAGCGCGCCGCCGGCCGGGCGGCTGCCCAGCGCCAACTGCACCGCGCGCAGAAACTCCGCCAGGCTGAGCGGCTTGGCAAAAAAGGTCGCGCCCACGGCCCGAATTTCAGCCTGAGTGGTCTCGTCGGCGTAGGCGCTGATGACAATCATGGCGGCGGTGATGCTGGCCCGCCGCAGCTTGTGAATCAGCTCTAGCCCGCTGATGCCGGGCAGCCGCAGATCGGTAACGAGCAGGTCGATCTCGCCCCGGCGCATCTCCAACTGGGCCTCTTCGGCCGAGGGCACGTCGAGGATCACATAGCCGTGGCCCAGCGTTTCAAGTGCCGTGCGCAGCATGCGGCTGATGTCGCGTTGATCGTCAACGATGAGAATGCGCGGGGGAGGCAAGATTGATGCTTTCAGACAACCGCCCTCAGACCCCAGAGCGGAGAGAAAAAGAAAGGGAAAAAGAAAAAGCGCCTGGCAGCGGGGCCGGGTGACAGCTCCTGGCCACGCCAGCCACGGCTGAAGTTATTGTACAACAGACGCCCGCCGCTTAAAAGCGCGCGGCCGGTATCACTACCGGCCGCGCGCCGTTGAACAAGGTGAGACGAGCAGCCGCCCCTACTCGACGCGCCAGCAGGCCACAAAGTGCTCAGGGCTGACCTCGCGGAAGGTCGGCTCCTCGCGTGAGCAGTGCTCGAAGGCCACCGGGCAGCGCGGGTGAAACCGGCAGCCAGTGGGCGGGCGCAGCGGGCTGGGCACGTCGCCTTTGAGGATGATGCGGTCGCGCTTCAGGTTCGGGTCGGGCACCGGGATGGCCGACATCAGCGCCTGGGTGTACGGGTGCAGCGGGTTGCGATACAACTCATCGCGATTGGCCAGCTCGACCATCTTGCCCAGGTACATCACCGCCACGCGGTCGGCGATGTGCTCGACCACGCTCAGGTTGTGGGCGATGAACAAATAAGTCAGGTCGAACTCGCTTTGCAGCTCGCCCAGGATGTTGAGCACCTGGGCCTGGATCGACACATCCAGGGCCGAGACCGGCTCGTCGCAGACGATGAACTTGGGCCGCAGCGCCAGGGCGCGGGCGATGCCAATGCGCTGGCGCTGGCCGCCCGAAAACTCGTGCGGGTAGCGGCGGGCGTGATAGTCTTCCAGCCCCACCTTACGCAGCGTCTGGATCACGATCTCGAAGCGCTCTTTGCGGTTGTGCAGCCCGTGCACCAGCAGCCCCTCGCCGATGCTCTCGCCCACCGGCATGCGCGGGTCGAGCGACGAGAACGGGTCTTGAAAGATGATCTGCATATCGCGCCGCAGCGCCTTCAGCTCGCGCGGGTTGGCCGCAAACACGCTCTGGCCGTTGAACAGCACCTCGCCCTTCGTGGCCGGGATCAGGCGCAAGAGCGTGCGGCCGACGGTGGTCTTGCCGCAGCCCGACTCGCCCACCAGGCCCAGCGTCTCGCCGCGCCGGATGTTAAAACTCACATTCTCCACCGCCTGCACCCAGGCCACCACGCGCTGCAGCAGACCGCCGCGCACAGGGAAGTACTTGACCAGGTTCTTAACCTCGACCAGGTTGTCGTCGGCCGCCGAATTTTGGCCGTTGGCGGGCATTACAGCGGTAGCAGTGCGCGGAGCTTCAGTCACGGTTCGTCCTTTGGCTCAGGGTCCAGGCCCAATTACTTCTTGGTATACGAGATCAGCACGCGCACGGCGTTGTCGTTGCCCGGCACCGCTTGAATGGTGACCGAGATAGTGGCTTCCGGCCGCGCGCGCAGCAGCGTGGTCGAGCTCCCAAAGGCCGCGTCGTTCTTGTTGATCCTTTCCCAGCCCGCGTCGGCCAGCCCGGTCTGGTAAAACGCCACCGCCTGCTCGAAGCTCTCGGGCGCCTTGTAGGCAATATAGCTGCCGTCCGACGTCACCGCCAAATCGAAGGCCGTCTCAAGCACTGGCACGCCCTCCGGCACCTGCGGCCCGGCCGTGGGCGTCGGCGCGGCGGTCAATTCGCTGGTATCACCCACGTCACCGGCCGCACTCGTGGCCACCAGCCCGTCATCGCCGCCGTTGCCGGGGGCCGGCGTGGCCGCGCCGTTGTTGCTGCAGGCCGCTAACAACCCCAGGCCCAACGCGCACCCGGCCCTTAACACCCACCGGGAAAGCCTGGCTAACGGCATAGACTGCTCCTCGCTAAGTGGACCGACCGCCGCGCGGCGGCAGGACTAACTTGAGAGCGCCAGCGGCGCCTTATGGCCGTGCTCGGGATTGTCGTGATACAGCCAGCAGCGCACATTGTGCTCCGGCGCCACCGGCTTCAACTCGGGATGCACGTCCACGCAGATGTTGAGTTGGTACTGCACGCGCGGCCGGCAGCGCGGCGCAAACCGGCAGCCGACCGGCAGGTTGATCAAGTTCGGCACCGAGCCGGGGATCACATCCAGCTTGTCTTTGATGACGCCCAGCACCGGGATCGAGCCGATCAGCCCCTGCGTATAGGGGTGCTTGGGCTCGGCGAACAACTGCTGCACATCGGTCTGCTCGACGATCTGGCCGGCATACATCACCGCCACGCGCTCGCACATCTCGGCCACCACGCCCAGGTCGTGCGTGATGAGGATGATGCTGGCCTGCATCTTCGAGCGGATCTCGCGCATCAGGTCCAAAATCTGGGCCTGGATGGTCACATCCAGCGCCGTGGTGGGCTCATCGGCGATCAGCAGCTCGGGCACGCACGCCAGCGCCATGGCAATCATCACGCGCTGGGCCATGCCGCCCGACAGCTCGTGCGGGAAGGCGTGCGCGCGGCGCTCGGCGTCGGGGATGCCGACCATCTTCAGCAGCTCAATCGCGCGCGTCCAGCCGGCCTCGCGGCCCAGCGAGCGGTGAATGTCGAGCACCTCAGCGATCTGGTCGCCGACTTTAAAGACCGGGTTGAGCGACGACTGCGGCTGCTGGAAGATCATCGAGACGCGGTTGCCGCGAATGTGCACCATCTCCGATTCGGGCACGCCCAGCAGATCGGTGCCGTCAAAAATAATCTCGCCTTCCAGAATCTTGCCCGGCACGCCCACCAGCCGCATGATCGAGAGCGACGTGACGCTCTTGCCGCAGCCCGACTCGCCCACCAGCCCCATCACCTCTCCGCGCCGGACGGTGAAGTCCACGCCGTCTACGGCCTTGACCACGCCGTCTTCGGTATAGAAGTAGGTCTTGAGATTGCGAACTTCGAGGATGTTATCCACCGGCGTCGCCGCTTCGGCCACCGGGTCGCTCATGCGGGTCTTATTCAAGATAGCCTTCCTCGGTTAGAGTTTCAGGCGTGGGTCGAGCGCATCGCGCAGGCCGTCGCCGACGTAGTTGAACGCCAGCGAAGTCAAGAAGATGCACAAGCCAGGGTAAAACGCCAGCCAGGGCTGCTGCCACATGCGCTGCTGCACGTTTTGCAGCATGTTGCCCCAGGTGGGCACCGGCGGCTGAATGCCAAAGCCCAAGAACGATAGGGCCGCTTCGAGCACAATCGTGCCGCCCAGCCCCAGCGTCAGGTCCACAATCACCGGGGCCATCGAGTTGGGGATCATGTGGCGGGTAATAATCTGCCAATCGCTCATGCCCAGCGCCTTGCAGGCCTGGGTGAAGTCTTGCTCGCGCAGGCTGAGCACCATGCCGCGCACCAGACGCGTGGCGCCCATCCAGCCAAAGATGATTAGCACAAACGAGATGATGATGGCGTTCGACCACTCGCGCGGCACGCCCGGGATGAGGATGCCGCGCATCATGGCCGAGAAGAACAGCAGCAGCGGCAGCGTCGGCAGCGTGAGCATGAACTCCACAAAGCGCTGGATGGTCGCGTCGATCCAGCCGCCGTAGTAGCCCGAAATCGCGCCGACGAGCACGCCCACCGTCTCCGAGACAAAGTTGACGGTCAAGGTGATGAAGAGCGACAGCCGGGCGGCGTACAGCAGGCGGCTGAAGACATCGCGGCCCAGGTCGTCAAAGCCCAGCGGGTGCTGGGCGGTGGGGTCGCCGAACTGTGGCCCTAAGTTTTGCTTATACGGGTCATACGGCGCCAGCCACGGGGCAAAGATCGCCAGCAGCACAAACAGCACAATCAGCACCAGTCCGGCCACAGCCAGGCGGTGGCGCAGAAAGCGGCGCGTCACCAGCACCAGCTGGTTCTCTTCTTGGGGTGTGAGCAGGGTTTCTTGGTGCAGGTCGCTAACGGCCATAATCGCCTCTCCCCCGCCTAGCTGAACCGAATGCGCGGGTCAACCACGGTGTACAGAATGTCGCCCAGCAGGGTGGCAATCACCACCAGCACGGCGCTGATAAACAGAAAGGCCATCGCCACCGGGTAGTCATTCGAGCCTAGGGCAAAGACGTATAAGAAGCCCATGCCCTGCCAGTTGAAGACCGTTTCGGTGATGGTCGCCCCGCCAAAGATGCCCGGTAGCTGGAAGACCACGATCGTGATTAATGGGATCAGCGAGTTGCGCAGCGCGTGCTTGAGCACCACCACCCGCTCGATCAGCCCCTTGGCGCGGGCGGTGCGCACATAGTCTTGGCGCAGCACCTCCAGCATCGAGGCGCGCATAAAGCGGCTCCAGCCGGCCATATACAACAGGCTGAGCACCAGCGTGGGCATGATGGCGTGGATAGCAATGTCCAGGCCCGAGCCGGGGGTGACGTTCAGCAGCGCCTCCAACCCGCCCTGCAGGGGCGCGCGCACCAGCGTGACGTTGCCGGTCGGCAGGTAAGGTAGATTAAAGATCTTATAGAGCGGCGATTGGTTGCCGCCAAATAAGATAATCATAATCAGCCCAAACCAAAAGACGGGCATGGCCGTGCCAAAGAATGAGAACGTGGTAAAGACGTAGTCGAGCCGCGAATATTGTTTGACGGCCGAGTAGATGCCGATGGGGATCGCAATGACGAGCGACAAGACGGTGGAGGCCACCATCAAGATCATCGTGTTGCGGATGCGCGAGTTGAGCACAAAACTCACCGATGAACCGCGCGCCACGTTCCACGAGACGCCAAAGTCGCCGCGCAGCACGCCCAGGCCGCACTTGTCGGGCGTCTGGCGGCAGATCGGGCGCTGCAGGTCCGCGCGGCCGATGCCGCCCAGCCAGTCCTCGCCCGTCAGCCAGGCCACATAGCCCCAGGCCGGCCCACGGTTAAGACCCAGATATTCGGCGATGCGGTCGATGTCTTGCTGGCTGAAGCGCGATTTGCGGTCGGCCGCGCCGGCGAACTTCAGCTCGTCCAGCGGGCCACCTGGGGCCAGCCACAACAACAGATAGATGGCGAAGGATGATACGATCACCACAATCACCATCTGAATCAGCCGCCGAATCAAGTAGTTTGTCATGGCCTGGCTCCTACTGCGTCTTCCGCTTACAGCGCTGGGGGCGGGGTAACCTAACCCCCGGCAACTCAGAGGGGGCGCTTACGCGCCCCCTCTGAGTGTAGCTACCAAACGCCTACTGGACCAGGTCGAAGTTCTCGACGTTCCAGAGTTCGGTGTTGGCGGTCGGGTCCATGATCACGCCCTCAACGTTCGGGCCGGTGACCAGGATCTTGCCGCGTGAGAACAGCGGCAGTCCGGGGAGGTTGTCGGCGAAAATTTGCATCGCCAGGCCGTGCTGATCCTTCTTGACGGTCGCATCCAGGGTGTTCAACGCTGCCGCGCAGGCCGCGTCGAATTCCGCGTTGCTCCAGCCGGTGTCGTTGGACGAGCCCCAGCCGTTGACGTCATTCGGGATCGAGGTGGAGTTGTAGAGGTTGCAGCCCGGCTCAACGCCGGTCAACCAGGCGAACTCAGCCAGGTCGAACGCGCGGCCAAAGACGATGCCGCCTGGGCCGTCGGCGAAGAACTCACCGCCCACCAACTGAATGGTGGTTTCGATCATGCAGTTTTCCTTCAACTGCGCCTGCACCACCTGGGTCACCTTCTGGCGCAGGGCGTTGTCGCGCGTGCCGTGCACGATCGAGAACTTGACGCCGCCCTTGTCCAGAATGCCGTCCGCGTCGCTGTCGGTCCAGCCGGCGGCGGCCAGCAGCTCCAGACCCTTGGCCGGGTCGAAGGCGTACTGGGTGATGTTGTCATCCCCGGGGTACATCGGGTGATCGCTGGGCGAGTAGGCATGCATCAGCACACCGGCGCCGTTGGTGGTGGCGTCAACAATGGCCTGGCGGTCGAGGCAGTACGCAATCGCCTGGCGGATGGTGACGTCCGAGAAGATCGGGCTGCCGTCGTCGTTCTTGACGGTGCCGGCGAAGCCGGTGTAGCTGTCAACCGGCTGGGTGTCGAAGTCGAGGTGCTCAAAGGTCGTGCCGGCCACGATCTGCGGCAGCATCAGCCCTTCGGCCTCAAACTGGCGGATCAGGGGCAGCGAGCCTTCGAAGGCGGCGTCTTGGGTGCCCAGGTCGCATTCGCCCGAGGCCAACTGCGCAATCAGCTGGTTGGTGTCGGGGACGAAGCGGAAGATCAGTTGGTCGAGCTTGGGCAGGCCTTCCGAGGCGCGGTAGTAGGTCGGGTTCTTGCTCAGAGTGATGTGATCACCCGCGACCCACTCGTCAATCTTGAACGGGCCAAAGGCCATCGGATGGCGGTTGACGGTTTCGTCATCCAGCATCTCGGCCGCGGTCATGGTGCCCAGCGCGTGGCGGGGCAGCGGGTTGATAACGCCATCGACAAAGTAGGTGCCGGTGGTGTAGCCGGGCAGGGTAACCCAGGTCCAGGTCTTTTCGTCCACCGCCGTGTACGAGGTGGTGCGCTCGATGGTGTACTTGGCGTTGGGCGAATCGGGCGAGGAAGCGGTTTCCCAGGCGAACAGAATGTCGTCGGTGGTCACCGGCTCGCCGTCTTCCCAGGTCAGGCCATCCACCAGGGTCCAGCTCACGGTCATCTGGGCGGCCATGGTGGTGGGGGTCACCGCGAAGTCAACGACGCTGTTGGTGCCGTCGGCCTTGGCAATCGTCGCCGTGGTCGTGGGCCCAACGGTGACGACCAGGTCGGTCGCCAGGTCGTAGATGTTGTCGCCGATGCCGACTTCAACATCTTCGATGGTGGCGTCGCCGTCATCCAGGCTGGGCAGCTTGGCGATGCCCACCGGCTGATAGCTGTAACCACGGGCGTCAACGCCCCAGTCGTAAACGGCTTCGAGCACGGCGGTCTTGACCAGCGCGGCTTCTGAGAGGGTGTACAGGGTCTGCGGCTCTTGCGCCATGCAGACGACCATCACCTTGGGTTCGGTCGGGGCGGTGGTGGGGACGGCCGTCACTTCAACCTGGACGACTTCGGTTTGAATCACATCAACAACTTGAGTCTGAACGACGGCGACGGTAACGGGCACCTCAACCGTGGTCGGGCCCTGGCAGGCCGACAGGATGAGGCTGGACAGCAAGGTGCCGGCCAGCAACGCCCACTTGGTGCTTTTAAGCATAATCTCTCCTCCTCTAAGGATGCAAAGTGGTGCGAACGGGATGCGGTTGTGCAGACAGGGCGCTCATGCGCGTGGTTCACCTCCTTTATGGTCGGCGTTTCTAAAAACGAGGCGTTTGGCGACCACCAGCGTACGGGATACGCTGCTAGCGGCCAAACGCTTCGATCAGAGGGCGATCTGGTTCACCCACGCGTGCCTTCTCTTGGCTGAGACTAGCCGAGCGAAATATAGCATAGGGCCAGAAAACGAGTCAAGTAAGCCGCCACCCCAGACGCCTGGAATTATGCGAACATTTGGTCAGTTTTGACGGGCCCAGCCGCAGGCGACGGCTGGTCTGGTGAGTGTACTCACGGTCTGTGTGTTAGGTTCATTGGTAGCACCGGTAGCACCGGTGGCAGCGGCTACGCGCGGCGGTGCAGGCGGCCGCCGGCGCGCAGCCAAACGATCTGCCCGGCGGCGTCGCGCAGAAATTCGCCCCGGTTGCCGGTGTAGGGCGCGTCGAGCATCACCACCTGGTCTGGGCCGCACAGGGCCAGGCGCACGGCCGGCGGGCGCGCTTCGGGCGGCGCGTCGGCGGTGGGGAAGCCGCCTTTCGGCTCGGCTTGCAGCCACAACTGGCCGTCGCTGAGGTAGATCACGCGGTCGGCGGCGGCGGCGCGGTAGCGGCCGGCGAAGGCTTCGGCCTCGGCCGCGGTGGCCGGGCGAGCCTCGGGCGGCTGGGCTTTGAGGCCCAAGAGGCGCTCGAACAGCCAGGCCGCCACCGCCTGGTGCAGCTCGCTGCCCCGGTCAGAGTTGGTGAGCACCGCGAGCGCGAAGCGGCGCGCCGGGACCAACTCCAACGTGGCGCACTGGCCGTGGGTCGCGCCGCCGTGGCGCAGCAGCCGCACCCCGCCCAGCTCCCGCGAGAACCAGGTCAGGCCCAGCCGCTCCCCGTTGGCGGCGGGCACGGTCGGCGCGTGCAGCGCCGCCAGCGACTCGGACCGCAGCACGGCCGGCGGGTCGCCTAACTGCAAGCCCGCATAGCGCAACTGGTCGTTGACCGACGACACCAACCCGCCCACCGCGTTGCCCGTGCGGGCCAGCCCCCATGGCCGCGCGACCGGCGGCTGCGCGCCCTCGCCCGGCGCGGCATACACCGCCGCATGCCCAGCCGCCACGCGGTAGGTGATGGCGTCGGTGGCAAAGAAGAACGAGCGCGTCATCCCCAGCGGGTCGAGCAGCACGTTCTGAACCGCCTGCTCGTAGGTCTGCCCGGTCACCACTTCGATGACGCGGCCGGCGAGGTAGAACCCGGCGTTGTTATATGAATAGACTTCGCCCAGCGGCGCCAGTTGCGGCAGCCGCGCGACTTTGTCTAACATGCGCGCCAGCGCGTCGTCGCCGGGGCCGCAGTCGTCGAAGAAGTCGCCCACCCAACCGCCGGTGTGGGTCAGCAGGTGGCGCAGCGTCACGCGCGCGGCGACGGACTCATCGGCCAGGCGCAGGTCGGGCAGGTAGGTGCGCACGGGCGCGTCGAGCGCCACGCGGCCTTGTTCCACCAGCGCCATGAGCACCGCCCCGGTCACGGTCTTGGTGATCGAGCCGATCTGAAACAGGGTGTCGGCGTCCACCGGCAACGGCTGCTCAGTGTTGGTGAGGCCATAGCCGGCCGTGTAAGTCTCGTCGCCGTGCCGCAGGCCGAGCGCCACGCCCGGCACATGGAACTGCCGCCTAAGGCTGTCAACGTACTCATCCAGGTCTTCAAAAACAGTCATGGGCGCGCGGCCTCCACGCATAAGAGCGACATGCTTTGCACAAGAACGCTAGACCTCGCGACAGCCGGTGAGGTGATATGGCCCCAGGCCCACGAAGTCACACTCCAAGGTGATGTAGCCGCTAGGGTCGCTGACGCGCATGATCACCTGGCTGCCCCACTGCGCCACCCGCGTGATCTCCGGCGGCCCGCCCAAGCGCGCGCCCTCCAGGCGCAGCCACGCGGCCAGGTCGGCCGAAACCGTCACGGCGCAGGCCGCGCAGTCGGGCGTGCCCGCGCCGCTCAGCAGGCCGGCCAGGCCGCGCGTGTAGGGTGGGCTGGCGTCGAAGCAATGCGCGAGCTGGTCGGCCAGCACCCGGCAGTAGACCCACGCCCCATTGTCGAAGTCGGCCCGCACAAACACCGTGTCGGCCGGGCCCAGGCCAATGTTGACCAACTGCAAGCTATAGCCGGCCTCGCCGATTAGTTCGCGCACGCCATTAATGGCGCGGTAGTTCACGCCGCGTTCCTCACCCAGCGCCGCCAGGTCGCCGGTGTAAGTGCGGCCGGTGCTCAGCGCCTCGGCCACCAACAGCGGAGCCACGCGCAGCGGCCGGTTCAGGTTTTCATCAGCCACCCAGCCGGCCAGCGCCAATAGCGGCAGCGGCAGCAGCAGCAGCACCACGGTCCGCAGCGACAGCCGCCCACGGTTGAGCGAGCCGCGCACCCCTTCCAGCCGGTAGTTCTGCACCAGCCCCACCAGCCCCAACGCCAGCCCCACGAAGAAGCCGCCCAACCACATGCGCGCCCGCGCCCCCACCTCAAACGGGTACAGGCTTTGCCCCCAGAAGCGCGGGTCAATGATCCAAATTAGCAGCGTGCGGCCATCGTACGGCAGGTGGCCCAACAGCAGCACCACCAGCAGCGCGGCCGTCCCCCAGCCCAGCGCCGCCGCTGCGCCGCTCCCCCCGCGCGCCACCAGCCAGCCGGCCAGCGTGGTCAGCGCGCACACGCCCAGAGCGCCAAGCACCATAAGTGGAAAGACCAGCCGCGTGTGAGTCGGGCCGAGCGCCAGCGCCTCCGGCAGCCACACGCCCACCGCCAGCGCCAGCCCGGTCAGCAGGCCGCTGAGCGCGCCCAGCCGGGCCAGGCTCGGGCCGCGCGTCGTGCGCCGCCCAGCCTGAAACACCTCCGCCGCCGAGACCGGCTTCATAGGCGGCTGCGCCTGAGCCTTCATCATGGCTTACCGCCCGGCGCGTTGCGCGCGCCCCGCCGCCGCACCGCCAGCAGCCCGGCCGCCAGCACCACCAGCACCGCCCCGCCCGCCAGCCACAGCCCCTGCCCGCCGGGGCCGCCGACGACCGGCGTGGGGGTCGGGGTCGGCGGCGGAGCGGCTGTCATCGTCGCTGGAGCCAGTGTGCCGTGCACCCCAATCAGCGCGACCTGCGTCGCGTCGGCCAGCGGCGGCCAGTCGCCGGCCGCGTGGGCGCGCAGCAGAAAAGCGGTCAGCGCCCAATAGTCGGCGGCGCTCAGACTGGCGGGGTCGTTGAACGGCATGGCCCGGCTAATGTAACCCTGCAGGTCGGCGGCCGAGTTAAAGCGCGTGAGCGTCTCCGGCCCGATCACAGCCGGCACCACCTTAGGCAGCGTAAAGCCGTTTTCGTAGGGCCGGTCGCCGTGGCA
>JBBRZY010000068.1:0-11735 GCA_038252885.1 Anaerolineales bacterium
CAGGTCATACAGCTCAGGCGGCAGCACGCCGGCCAGCGGCTCGACGGCAAAGGCCCGGTCCCAACCGCCCGGCACCTGGGCGGCGGCTTGCAGGGCTTCGGCCAGGCGGGCGGGGCGGTCGGCCTCCGGGGCGACGAGCGCCAGGGCGCTGAGCGCCTCAGCCCGCGCCTCCACCGGGCCGAGGGCGCGCGCCACCGGGTACGCGGCGGCTAAGGCCTCGGGTGAGAGGCTGGCGGCGGTCCATTGGGCCACGCGGCCCCACTGGGTGTCATCGTTCAGCGTGGCGGCGGCGGCCAGCGCTTCGGCGGCGACGGCGGGGCGCTCGGCGGGCGGCAGCGTGGGCAACAGACCGGAGAGGGCGCGCGACCGCGCTTCGGCGTCGGGGATCGCGCGCGCCTGGGTTAGCGCGTCGGCCAGCAGGGTGGGCCGGTGGGTTTCGGGCAGGTGGCGGGCGGCGTGGGCCAGCATGGGCGCGCGCAGGCCGGCGTCACCGATAGAGCGCAGTTGGGCCAGCGCAGTGAGCCTGGCCGGCTCTGGCAGATGCGGCAGGAGGCCAACGATCAGCCAGCCGCGCTCGTTCGGGTCGGCCTCGTCGGGCGCGCCAGCAAAGGCGGCCTGGGCGGCCTCGGCGCCGGCTGAGCCACCGAGGCGCTCGGCCAGCACACTGAGCGGGCCGGCGCGCGCGGCGGCGGAGGGAATGGTGTGAATGACTTGCTCGGCCTCGGCCAGCAGGGCGGGGCGGTCGTCCGGCGCGGTGGCGAGGGCCAGGGCCATGAGGGTGCGCGCCCGCAGGGTGGGGCTGACCAGCGCGCGCGCCAGGGTCAGCGCGGCGGGCAGGCAGTCGGGCGGCAGCAGGCCGGCCATTTGGCGCACGGCCCGCGAGCGTGACCACTCACTGGTGATCTGTTGGGCGGCGGCGAAGGCTTCGCGGGCGACGGACGCGCGAGAGAGGGGCGCGCGAGGGAGGGAGTGGGAGGTCATGGGTGTGCGCCCGCGCGAGAGAAAAAAGAAAGAGAAAGAGAAAAAGGTTGCATGGGTGAGTGGATAAGTCCAGCTATACGGTGAGACAGGGCCTGTGTAGGATGGCAAATTACTATGCGGTTGTCAAGCGCTGCGCGCGTACGGGTGCGGCTTACAGCGGCGGCGGATGGGGGCCGTAGACCCAGGCGTCGAAGAGTTCGGTCAGGTCGCAGGCGCAGTGGGCTTCGGCCAGCTTCTGAAAGTCGGCGGTGGTGGCGATCTGCCAGCGGTAGGTGGCGGCGTAGTCGCGCAGGAAGTCGGTGAGCGTCTGCTGGCCGAGGGTGTCGCCCAGCGCGTCGATGAACAGCGGCCCGCGCCCGTAGATGATGGCGCTGTACTCCTGGCCCACGTAGGCGGCGGCCGGCAGCCCGATGGGGATGGGGGCGTCGTCCACCTGCGCCCAGCGCCCAGCGAGCGACCCGGCAAAACCGGCCGCGCCCGGCGGCCCTTGCTCATCGAGGTAGTAGCGCCAGGTGGCGTACTGCGTCAGCGACTCGTCGAGCCAGGGCTGGTCGAGTTGGTCATCACCCACCAGGCCATAGAACCATTGGTGCGCGACCTCGTGGGCCACGGTGGCTTCGAGCAGCACGCTGACGGGGGTGGGGCCGAAGTTGGCGTCGGGGTCGAACAGTTTTTGGTTGAGGGCGATGAGGCCGGGGTACTCAACGCCTAACGCCAGGGTGGGGATGGCGACCAGGTCTAGCTCGCGGTAGGGGTAGGGGCCATAGCGCGCCTCATAGTCGTGGAGGGCCGCCGCCGCGACTTGTAGGGCCGTGCGCGCGCTGGGCTGTTGCGCGGGCAGGGCGTAGCTGGTGAGCGTGACGCCGGCGGCTTCGGTGGTCAGCACGGCATAGTCGGCGCTGGCCGCCAGGAACATGTCGCGCGCGGGGCCGGCGGCGAAGGTGAGAATTTGCGTGTCGTCCGGCCCGGCCACGGCCTCCAGCCGCGTGCCGCCGCCGGCCACCACCAGCCCGGCCGGGGCCGTCAATTGGAGCAGGTAGAAGCTGACGTCGCTGTAGGTCACGTCGCTCCACGGCGGCGGGGGCGCGGTGTTCCAGCCGTCGGCGTCGAAGACGGCCAGCATCGGGTAGAAGTGGGCCAGCGCCAGCCGCCCGTCCACAGCCGCCAGCACGCCGTAGTTGCGGGTCATGTCGGTCGGCACCACGACTTCAAAGTCCATCTCCACGACCACCTGCGCGCCGGGGGCCAAGGGGGAGGCCAGCGGCACGCTCAGGCTGGTGCGTTCCGGCGCGTACTCGGCCTCAGCCGCCTCGCCGTCAACGGTGAGGGCGCTGATGGTCATAGCGCCGCCGAGCAGGTTGGGGTGCAGGTGGAAGGCGAGACGGTCGAGCGCGGCGGCTTCTTGATTGGTGTAACGCACGGCCTCGTGGCCGGTGAGCGTGGTCAGGTCGGCGGCCAGGGTGAGGGTGAGGTGGTAGACGCTCGCGCCGCGCAGGAGGTCGAGCACGGGCGCTTCGGCGGGGCGCAAGGCCTGCTCGAAGAGGGCGCGGTCATCCCAGTCGATGGCGCTCAGGTCGAGGGCGCGGCTGCCCGGCACGGTGGCTTCAACCGCCTGGCTGGCGGCGGGCGTGGCCGTGTTCGGCAGCGCGGCGGGGCGTGTGGGCGGCAGGGCGGTCGAAGGCCGAGGGGCGATGGTGGGCGTGGCGGTGGGGTTGCGGCCGCAGGCGGCTAGCGCCAGCGCGCCGACGGCCAGCAGCCGCGCAGCGCGGGTGAGCGTTACAGGGGTGGTCATTTGCCCTCCAAGAAGTGTGGCCCGGCCCACCGGTTTACACCGCCCAGCCTGCCAGAGTTCAATCTGTGCGGGCCAATGCGGGGCGGTTAGAGGGGCGCTTAAATGAAACGGCCCGCGCCGGACAAATAACCGGGCGCGGGCCGAGACCAGGCTGAGTAAACGCCTACTTCTCGGGGGCGGGCGCGTTGGGGCTGACCTTCTTGATCTTGGCGATCAGCTTGACGCGCACTTTGGCATCGCGCTCGTGGGTCAAGCGCTCGCGCAGGGCCTTGATCTTGTCGTGGCGCTGGCGACGGCGCTTGATCTCGCGGGTACGTTGAACTTGCGGCATGGGCGGGCTCCTTCAGATAATGTGCGGCTATGGTAACACTGAGGGGCGGGATGCGTCAAATGCGAGAAGTTGAAGGGGGAAGTCGGCAGGCTACTTTAGGGCGCGACGGTGACCGGCCCAAGCTCAAGCCAGGCCTCGCCGGCAGGGTCGGCGGCGGGGCCGGTGGCGGGCAGGCGCTGGAGGGTGTCCAGGTCGTACAGGCCGACGATCAGGCGGGCGGGGCCGGCGGTGGCAGCGGCCGGCAGTGTGAGGGTGTAGGTATCGGCGAAGGGGCGGCCCACCAGCCAGCGCGTGGTGGGGTACTGCCCCTGGCCGGGGTAGGCATCTACCTGGGCTACCGAGCCGGCCGCGCCGAGTAGATGGATGAAGAAGGTGTAGGGCCGGTCGGTGAGCGCCAGCGGTTGCCAATAGATCGTCACAGTCAGCGCCGCGCCGGGGCGGGCTTCGGCTGGGTCCACGCGGTAGCCGACGACCTGCGCGGTGTCACCCAATTGCCCCTGCACAGGTCGCGCGGCGGCTAGCTCGGGCGCGGTGGCGGTGGGCGGCGGCGTCTGGGCGGTAAGCTCGACGCCATAGTACAGCCCCTCACAGTGGTTGGTCCAGAAGGTGGGGTCGTCGCTCAGGCTGTCGATGCCGGCCGGGTTGTCGAGCCGCGCCAGCGTGACGCGGCTGCCGGGCGGCTGGGCGCGCAGCAGGGCGTTGGCGTTGTCCCAGTTGCGCGCGAAGTATTGGCGGTCGGCGCGCAGGGCCTGGGCCGTACCAGTTGGCAAGGCCGCCAGGCCGACCAATAGGATGACGGTCAACGCGACCAGCGCCGTCCGCGCGGCGCGGGGTAAGGTGGCGTAGGCCGCGCCCAGGCGGGTCGGTGCCAGCCGGATGCCCGCCAGCCAGCCCCAGGCCGCGCTGAGGGTCAGCACGACAAACCACTGAATGACGAGCACGCGGTCGGGCGGCAGATATTGCAGGGCGTAGAAACCAGTGGCGTAGGCGGCGACCAGCAGCGCACCCAGCGCCAGCGGCAGCAGCATGAGGGCCAGGGTCAGGCGCCGCGCGTTGGCGGGGGCCGGTTGGCCAGCGCTCAACGCGAAGGCGAAGGCCAGGGGGAGCGTGAGGGCGATGAACCAGGGGAGCAAGCGCTCTGGCTGAAAGGCGTCACGCACGAACCAGCCGGTGTAGAGCAGGCTGTTGTGCGCAATGGCCAACAGCCCCGGCGCGGCGGCGAGGTCGGCCTGGCGGATGCGTGTGCCGGGGGCGACGGCGACGGCTAGCAGGCCCAGCAGCGTGGCGGCCAGGGCTATAGCGAGGGGCACGGCATAGCGGCGGCGCTGGGCGCGCGGCGCGAAGACGAGCGCCGCCGCCAGTGCCAGGCCCAGCGCGCCGGCCTGCACGGCGGTGTAGACCTCGGCGAAACCGCTGCCAGCCAGCGCCAGCAGCGCGATTAGGGCATAGCTGAGCCACGTTGGCCGGGGCGTCGTCAAGACGCGCAGTAACGTGCCGGCCAGCAGCGTGCCCAAGGCCAGCGGCGCGACATAAGTGAGCACGCCGCCGCGCCAATAGAGCGATTGGGTGAGGTTGGGGATGGCGGCCAGGGTATTGCTAATGACAAACCCAGAGGCCAGCAGCGCCAGCGCCCGCCGCAGACCCGGCGCGGGGGCGAGCGGCAGCGCGGCGGCGGCCCAAGCGAGCGCGGCGAACCAGGCCGCCAGCACCAGCGCCGGCAGCGCCGGGATGAGCCCGCCGGGGAAGAGTTCGGTTAAGCCGACGAGCAGGGTGTAGGTGTAACGGCCGGACCATTCGAAGTACCAGTAGCGCTGCGCGCCGAGGAAGCCGGCCGCCTGCGCGACGTAGCCCATGCAGAAGTCGTCGGCCATGTAGCGCGTGTAACGGCCCAACTCGGCGTAGGCCGCCACGGGCAGCGCCCAGGCCACGGCCAGCGCCGCGCTGACGGCGAGGCGCCAGTTGGATTGAGGGGAGGTCGGCGCGGCCATGGCGCGGATTGTAGCAGAGCCGGCCCCACGTCTGCGGAACGGGTGATCGCAGCAAGCGCCTGTAAGGGCGGCGGAACCGACCCTAGCGAAAAACGAACGGGAGGGGCAGGTCAAGCCTGCCCCTCCCGTTCGTTTTTCGTCGGCACAGTTAGGACGGCTGCGATAGGCGGAAAGAGGGTGATGGTAGCCGGTCGTTGATCGGGTCAGGACGATCCGTTGGCAGCGAACGTTGGACGGTCAATTGACCGCCTCGACGACCTACCAACGGTTGACTGCGTTCAGCACGCTGCCGATAACTGGCGTGAGGCTGGTGCGCTAGTCGGTGCTGTGCAGGAACTCCTGGATGACGGGCGCGATTGCGTCGCGGTCGGGGATGCTGACGTGGCCGCCGGTGGGCGTGACATAGGGGATGATCATGGTGCCGTCAATTTGCAGGGTGGTGATGGCGGCGCGGTCGATGCGTGGGCCAACGCAGGCCAGGGCGGCGATCTCTTCCGGGGCCAGGTCGGTGCGCCCGGCGGACTGCCCGGCGGCGATCAGGCCGGGGATCTGCGGGATGATGGACGGCTGCACCAGCTTGTCGCGCAGGGCCAGCATGACCAACTGCTGGCGCTGGATGCGATGGTAGTCATCGTCCTGGTGGCGGGTGCGGGCGTAGCGCAGCGCCTGAGCGCCGTCCATGTGCGCCGGCCCTGCGGGGATGTCGAGGATGATGGTGCCGTCGCCCTCGTCGGCGGGGAAGTCCTCGTCGTAGATGGCCTTGGGCACGTTGATATCCAGCCCGCCGACCGCGTCGACCGTGGCCTTGAAGGCGGCGAAGTTGATGAGCACGTAGCGGTCTACCCGCAGCCCAAAGTTCAGCTCGACCGTCTGCTTGAACTCGACCGGGCCGCCGCCGGGCACGCCGTAAATCTCGCCGTACAAATAGGCGGTGTTGATGCGCGATTGGTCAATGCCGGCGTCGGTCAGGTTGGGCAGCGGCACGTACAGGTCGCGCGGGATCGAGAACATGGCGGCCTTGCCGGTGACAAAGTTGATGTGGATCAGGGTGATGGCGTCGGAGCGGGCGCGATAGTCGTAGTCGTCGCCGCGCGTGTCCATGCCCAGCAGCGCAATCGTCATCTCGGCTGGGCCGCCGCACGGGCCGGAGACGGTGGGCAGCGGCACACCGGTCGGCTCGGGCGTGGTCGCGCTGGTGGGGTGAGGGGTGATGTCGGGCGGCAGGTCGCCGCCGGAGTCCACAATCGCCACCAGCGTGGCGGCCGGCACACGGGTGGGGTCGGCCAGGTAGAGCGCCCGGAGCCAGCCGGGGCGCGCCAGGCTCAGACCGCCAAACGCCAGACACAGGCACGTCAGGCCCAACAGCCCCCCCACCGCCAGGCTCAACCGCAATTGACGCATGTTCCCGCTTCCTTCTTGAGTTGGCTCGGTACTTCGCCCGCCCACGGCCCGACGCCGGCCCGCTGGCGGTTAACGATTTTGGGGCGGTTTATGCCTGCGCCGCCCCAGTTTAGACGCCGCCGCCCACGCGCCGGTTCCAGGCATTGACGTAGCCCGTGAAATTCAATACAATTCCAGTCATCGGCCTCACATTCATCGGAGAGACTACGGCTATGCAGATCAAACGCTGGATCGTCATCCTGGCTTCGTTGGCCATCGGCGCGGCCCTGACCGTCGCCATTATCACCTTGCATATCCCGCTGGGGCCAATCACCATCGGCTTCGGCACCACCTTTAAGTTCTTCGCCTACAGCAACGTGGCGCTGCTGTTCGTGTCGGTGGCGTGCATTTCCGCCATTTGGCTCGACTACTTCCTCGACACCAAGTTCCTCAAGAGCTAAGTCTAGCACGGCGCAGGGGGCGCGCTCGGCATCGTTAGGAGTCGCGGGTCAACATCAGTTGGCCGGCGGCTCCTTTTTGTTTGTCGGGCGGGCGGACGTAACCTCGGCCAATGGCGGCGGCGAAAACCCTTGGCCACGAATTACACGAATTTTGGTCGGCGTGAGGTCGAAGGGTGTGAGGATCGCAAGACGGGCGGGTTTGAGAGTGGATAGGGTCGCTCTCATGCCAGCCCCGCCAGGCTGTGGACAGCGTTGCGGCCGGGATGACGGAATGCTGAGAGTCACTTTGGTACGTCTGGAGAGCTATCAGCGGGTATCACTTAGGGCTGGCCCCAGACGCGGGCCCAGCTAAACACCACGCGCGCGGCGGCGGGGCTGCTGACGAGCACGCCGATCTGGCCGCGCACGCTGGTGAGGGTGGTTGTCGCCAAGACCTCGTCGTTAATACGGGCGGTGACGGTGCTGCCCCGCAGGTCAACGCGCACGCGGTTGCTGTCAGTGCCGTACAAGATGTGCGGCCACTGCTGAAAGGCGAACCAGGTTGTGCGCTCGGCCCCGGCCTGCGTGTAGGCCTGAGCGTAGCCATCGCCGTTGACCAGCACCGCCTGAAAGTGGTCGGCGTCTTGCCAGCCAAACACCAGTCCATAGGCGGCCTGGCCGCTGCCGGCTGCGGCTGCGCCCGCCACCTCCAATGTAAAGTCACCGCTGGGGCCGGGGGTCAGCGCCCAGGCAATGGCGGGGGTGGCGGCTTCGGGGGCCGGCAGGGTGAAGGCCAGCGCGCCAGCGTCGGTGTCGGTCAACCCACCGCGAGGACTTTGGAAGCTCCAGCGCGCCAGCCCGGCCTTGAAGTCGTCGTGCCACCGCGCCGGCCCGGCGCGCGGCGGGTCGGCCAGGCCGAGCGCCAGGGCAACGGCCCCGCCGGCGACGGCCAGCAGCGCGGCGACCAGCGCCAGATTGGCGGCGCGCCCGAGCCAGCGGGGGACGGTGGAAGCGGGAGACATGGCGGCATTGTACTCGGTGAAAGGCAGAGAAAAGAGAAAGCGATTGCCGAAGGCAGCGGACGGGCCGGTATTCGACATTTCACGCCGCGCCTGTTATCATCCTCGGTCGAGGAAGGCGGTGCGTTTGTTAAGTCACGGGATTGGGGCGCTAAAACGGGGGTTATGGCTGGGGGTGCTGGTCCTGGTCGCGTGTGGGCCGGCGGGGGCCACTGCCACAGCGGTCGTGCCGACCCGAACCTTGCCGGCGGTGATTGTTAGCGCGGCGACGGATACGCCGCCCGCGCCGGCCGCGGACACACCGACGACGCTGCCGACGCACGTTAGCACGGCCACCGCGCCGCGACCAACCGACACGGCCCCGACCACGCCGCCGAGTGCGACGCCGCAGTTGCGCCCGACGCCCGATGCTCAGGCGGCCGGCCGCCGCGTGCGCCTGCCGATCTTGATGTATCACTACGTGGAGCCGTGGACCGACGACATGGACGCCATCCGGCAGGGGTTGACGGTGCGGCCGGAAGATTTTCAGGCGCAGATGGCCTATTTGGAGGCGCACGGCTATGTGACGGTCAGCCTGTATGACTTGATCGACGCGCTGACGCTGGGCACGCCGCTGCCCGAGCACGCCGTGGTGCTGACCTTCGACGACGGCTATCGCACCCTGCTGGATTACGTGGTGCCGGCGCTGGAGCCGTATGGCTACACCGGCACGGTGTTTGTCATCACCCAACTCATGGATGAGGGCTTCGAGCAGTACCTGACCTGGCCCGAGGCCGAAGCGCTGTATGCCCAGGGCTGGAAGATCGAGCCGCATACCAAAACGCATGAAGATCTCAAGGGGCGCGGGCGCGACTTTCAGTTGTATCAAATGCTGGGGTCGCTGCAGACCGTAGAAGCCCACCTCGGGGTCACGCCGCGCTTCTTGGCTTACCCCTCCGGCCAGTACGACGACCTGACGCTGGAGCTGGCGGCCGAGATGAATTTATGGGGCGCGGTGACGGTGGTGGCCGGGCGGGGGCATACGTGGGCCGATCGCTATACGTGGGCCCGCGTGCGCGTCAGCGGCACGGGCGCGCTGCAAGACTTCATCAACGGCATCGAAGGCGGCGATTAGGATGTGCGCGAGGCTTCTATGACCGACAACGACCGCACCTCCCGCTTGCCCGGCTTTTACAAGCAGAGCGTGGCCCAACGCGGCCAGACAGTGGCGGCTGCCGCCGGCCTGAGCGCTGCCCAACTGGCCGCGCTCGACGGCACCGGTGGGCTGACAGCCGACATGGCCGAACACATGATTGAGAATGTGGTCGGGCTGCTGGCGCTGCCGCTGGGCGTGGCGGCCAACTTCGTGGTCAACGGGCGCGAGGTGCTGGTGCCGATGGCGATTGAAGAGCCGTCGGTGGTGGCCGGGGCGTCGTTCATGGCCAAGCTGGCGCGCGCGGGCGGCGGTTTTCAGGCCGAGATGAGCGAGCCACTGATGATCGGCCAGATGCAGATTTTGGACGTGGCCGACCCGGCGGCGGCGCGCGACCGGCTGCTGGCCGAAAAAGACCGGCTGCTCGAGATGGCGAACCAGGTTGACCCGGTGCTGATCAAGTTCGGCGGCGGGGCACGCGACCTGGAAGTGCGCGTGATGGCCGACTCGCCCATCGGGCCGTTCCTGGTGGTGCATCTGATCTACGACACGCGTGACGCCATGGGCGCCAACGCCGTCAACACCGCCTGTGAGACGCTGGCCCCAACGGTCGAGCAGATCAGCGGCGGGCGCGTGCATCTGCGCATTTTGTCAAACCTGGCCGACCGGCGGCTGGCCCGCGCCCGCTGTGCCATCCCCGTGGCGGCGCTGGCCTTTGACGACTTCACCGGCGAGCGGGTGCGCGACGGCATTGTGGAGGCGTATGCCTTCGCGGCCGTGGACCCATATCGGGCGGCCACGCACAACAAGGGCATCATGAACGGCGTGGACGCGGTGGTGATCGCCACCGGCAATGACTGGCGCGCGATTGAGGCCGGGGCGCACGCCTACGCCGCCCGCAGCGGGCGCTACACCTCGCTCAGCACTTGGGCGGCGGGCGCCGACGGCGCGTTGGTGGGCACGCTGCAGATGCCGCTGGCGGTGGGCATTGTGGGCGGCGCGACGAAGGTGCACCCCACGGCCCAGGCGGCGCTCAAGTTGATGGGTGTGACCACGGCGCGCGCGCTGGCCGAGATCATTGTGAGCGTGGGGTTGGCGCAAAACCTGGCGGCGCTGCGGGCGCTGGCGACCGAGGGCATTCAGCGCGGGCACATGACGCTGCACGCGCGGCAGGTGGCGATTGCGGCCGGGGCCACCGGCCCACTGGTGGAGGCCGTGGCTGGCCGGTTGGTGGCCGAGCATATGGTGCGCAGCGACCGGGCCGAGGCGATCTTGAACGAACTGCTGCTGGCCGGGCGCATTCGCCCCTGACCAGCGCTGACACTGGTAGAGGAGTTGGATAAAGCGCAATGATGGTTATGGCAGATAAGTCTCAAACGAGGGGCGCGCCGATCAAGCGGGCGGTGGTCATTGGCGGCGGGCCGGCCGGGCTGACGGCGGCGGTGGAGTTAGTGCGCGCCAACGTGCCGGTGACGGTGCTCGAAAAAGACCGGCTGGTGGGCGGCATAGCGCGGACCGACAACTACAAGGGCTACCGCTTCGACATCGGCGGCCATCGCTTCTTCACTAAGATCGGCGAAGTCGAGAAGTTCTGGTACGACATTCTGCAGGGCGAGTTCATCACGCGCCCGCGCATTTCGCGTATCTTCTACCAGGGCAAGTTCTTCGATTACCCGCTGAAGGCCATGAACACGCTGAGCAACCTGGGCATTTGGACGAGCATTCAGGTGCTCATCAGCTACGTTCAGTCCAAGCTGTTTCCGTATCCGCGCGAAGACACGTTTGAAGAGTGGGTGTCCAATCGCTTCGGCAAGCGGCTATACCGCATGTTCTTTAAGACCTACACCGAGAAGGTGTGGGGCATTCCGTGCTCCGAAATTCGCGCCGAGTGGGCGGCCCAGCGCATTCAGGGGCTGTCGCTGCCGGTGGCGGTGTGGAACGCAGTGTTTGGCGCGCGGCGCGGCAAGGATGTGGTCAAGACGCTGATCGAGGAGTTTCAGTACCCGCGCCTGGGGCCGGGGCAGATGTGGGAGACGGCCGCCACCTACGTGAACGCGCACGGCGGCGAAGTGGTGCTGGAGCGCGATGTCGTGCGCGTGCAGCACAGCGGCGGCCGGGTGAGTGCGGTGGTCACGCGCGCGACCGGTGCGCAAGGCGGCGCGGAGACGACCGTGGGCGGCGACGCCTTCATCTCGACCATGCCGATCTCTGAGCTGATCAACAAGCTCGACCCGCCCGCGCCGCCGGCGGTGGTGGCCGCCGCCAACGGGCTGACCTACCGCGACTTTATCTCGGTGGTGCTGATCGTGAAGCAGGCCGACTTGTTCCCCGACAACTGGATTTACATTCATGAGCCGGGGGTGCAGGTGGGGCGGGTGCAGAACTTCAAGAACTGGAGCCCAGACATGGTGCCCGACCCGACCACCTCGGCGCTGGGGCTGGAGTATTTCTGCACCGAGGGCGACGCGGTCTGGGGCATGAGCGACGCTGACTTGATTGCGCTGGGCCGCAAGGAGATGGACGCCATTGGGCTGGTGAGGTCGAGCGATGTGATCGACGGCACGGTGGTGCGCCAGCTTAAGGCCTACCCGGTCTACAACGGCACCTACGCCGGCTTTTTGGGGACGATCAAGGACTACCTGGCCGGGTTCAGCAACCTGCAAACGGTGGGC